>CAZWPI010000036.1:0-13576 GCA_964636055.1 uncultured Candidatus Bathyarchaeia archaeon | reverse complement strand
CAAAGTTGCCCTTTGACTTGTGCATCTGCTTGCCTTCAATCATGAGCATGCCGTTAACGCCGATGGCGCGTGGCCACCGCTCCTGAGGAAACAGCGCTGCATGGTGGAATATGCAGAAGGTCAGGTGGTTTGGCACGAGTTCTTTGGCTGAAACTCGGAGGTCAAACGGGTACCAGTACAGGAATTCCGCTCGCATCTCTCGCAGTATTTCAGCAGCTATTCCTGAAGCTTTGCTGAGTTGTGCTTCGCTGCCTTTGCCGTAAAAAACGTAATCGAAGAATTCATGGGTAAGCGCTTCTGGCTTGATGCCGTGCTGTCGTATGTGCTTGTTTATGGTGTAGAACGCCATGTAAATGGTGGAGTCGCTGAGGGTTTCGATGATCCAGCCTTTGCCCCACGGCAACGGTGTTCCGAAGCCTGTGGTTCTGGCGCACGCCCACTCCTTCAGCCAGTCGATAACCGCAATGAACCACTGTCTTGCAGCATCAGGGTAAATCTTCATCTGCGCCACTGCTTCTTTGGCTTTCTCCTTCCACGCTGGATCTGAATAATTTAAGAACCACTGGTCTGACAGAATCTTAACTATGCACGGCGTCATGCAACGGCAAACCACGGGTTCAGGCAGGTCATACATGCTGTCCGCGACGCCCAGCTCCCGGAAATCCCGTATAAGCGTGTCCTTGACCTCTCTAACCGTTTTCCCAGCGTACCGTCCACAGTTTTGCTTAAGCACACCCGCGTGGAACTCTTTCTTGTACAAAGCCTTAGTCGCTTCGTCCGCCCGCGGATCATGCTGATCTTTTACGCCCATCTGCTCAACAATCTCGACCGCAGGGTACTCGCTGAAACCTTCAACCTTGATAAGCGAAATCGGCTTAATCCGCTTAACCACTTCAGGGTTCACGCCGAAATCCTTCAGCACTTCGGGGTTTTCCTGCAGGTCCTTCAGTGCCAGCCAGTCGTACGGTGCGTGGGCGGGCACGCTGTAAACCACGCCCGTGGCCTGTTTCGGATCGACAAACCAGCCAGGCAGTATCGGAAACTTGGCTTTTGTTAGCGGGTTTTCGAAGTTTTTTCCGATTAGCTCTTTGCCTTTGAACACGTGTTTTACCGTCACTGTGCGTTCCTGCTCTTTGAGTTTTTCCGCGGCTTCTTGGCTTATTATCCAGTTTTCGCCGTTGACTTTAGCTTCGACGTATGTGGCGTCGGGGTTTATCCACATGTTGGTTACGCCGTAGATTGTTTCGGGCCTGAACGTTGCCGCGGGCAGGAAAGTCTTGTCGTCAAGCTTGTACTTTATGAGCGTGTACTCTTCGGGTGTGACGCCTTCGCCTACTTGGCGGTCATGGTCGCCCGTGGGGCTTTTGTCCTTTGGACACCACACAACGGGGTGCGTGCCTCTCGTAACGTAGCCTTTCTCTTTCAGCTGAGTGTACTGCCACTCGATAAACTTCTGGTAAGTCGGCATTATAGTGTTGAATTCTCTCCGCCAGTCAATCGAGAAGCCTATTCGCTTCGCAGCCAGCTGTCCCTCGTTAGTGTAGTACTGAGCCATGTAAAGCGGGTCAACAAACCGCTTCAGCTCCTCCTCGGGCACCCCGTCAACTTCTCGCAAAACGCGTATGAACTCCTCGTCGCCCTTCGCCACACGCGCGCTAGCGCCTAACAACGGCTGGCCAGTCCAGTGCCAAGCCCACGGCCACAGCACGTTGTAGCCCTGCATGCGCTTGAACCGCGCGTAAACGTCAACTCGCGTAGCCGTAAACGTGTGACCCACATGCAATGGCCCGTTCATGTAAGGATAAGGAAACGTAACGAAAATCTTCCGTTTCTTCGGGTCGGGGTCTGCCTCGAACACTCTGGCGGTTTCCCACTTGGCTTGCCATTTCTCCTCGATCTGCTTGGTCTGGCTCATGAAACTTGTGAATTAAGCCGAAGGCTATTAAGAGTTTTGCTTCCACAAGAAAGACAACTGCTTATCCATCAAAAAGAAACACAGCCGTCATTGAACATAGCCTGATCAATCTTTTAAACAACAACGTGAATAAGAATACAGTATGACACCGAAAGCAGGCAAAGTCATAGTTGCAGATCTCAAAAAAAGAAGCAAAAAAGGACGTGACTTTGCAAAACAGATGTTGCAAGCAGAAAAAATTGAATATCCAAAACTGCATGAGGCGCTTGAACATTACATCGCGCATTGGGACGAGTTCACGCACCCAGGCTTGTTCTCAATGGCATGCGAGGCAGTAGGCGGAAAACCTGATGATGTTGTGCCGACACAAGCGGCAATAGCTATGATGACGGCAGCATTTGATTTAAATGACGACATTATAGACAAGTCTAAAGTGAAACACAAGTTCCCCACGGTCTATGGCAAATTCGGCGCTGAAATGACACTCCTTCTCGGCAACGCATTCTTAATAGAAGGCTTCAAACTTTTTGTTGATTCAGCAGCGATTTTGCCAAAGGAAAAAGAAAAGAGCGCGCTTGAATCACTCAAGAAATTGATGTTTGAGGTTGGCAACGCACACGCTCTAGAAGTCGGCTTAAAAGAGAGAAAAAACGTGGCTCTGAATGATTATATGAAGATCACTGAAATGAAGGCTGCAAGCATCGAAGCAGACATGTACCTCGGCGCACTGTTTGGCGGAGGAAAAGATGCCGAGGTTGATGTGTTGGCAAGAGTTGGAAGAATTCTCGGAATTTTAGCCACGCTGCGAGACGATCTCATTGATGTTTTTGATATTGAAGAGCTATGTCAACGAATCGCTGTCAACGATCTGCCTCTGCCGCTTATATTTGCAATGCAAGAGCCTGACGCCAAAGAAAAAGTAGTTAGTATTATTTCAAAACCCAAAATGACAGACGATGATGTCGCCGAACTTGTGGATGTTACTCTCGCGGCTAAGTCTGTTGTGCAACTGAAAAATCAAATGCGGCTTCTGATAAGTGAAGGTTCAAAGCTATCGAGTACACTTCCAAAACCAAAACTACGAAGACAGCTGCAAGTTGTTTTATCTTTTATGCTTGAAGACTTGTAGCGTTTAAGGCCACGTTCGAACTGGCACATCTCTCTTTTTTGCTTTCTTAGCCTTCATAACCCTATTTCTCCCGCAGCATTAGTGTAGAACAGATCTACATATAAATCTTTTTGTTGAACAGAAATACAGAATGATGCTTAACAAGAGTTTTATCTTTCACAAGCTGTAGTTTTTAGTGAGTTGCATATGATTCGCATAAGAGCCCTCAGGGACAAAGCGGCATTGAGAGAGACGGCACCATCGATTCTTATAGTGGCCAACACGTTCGTATGGTACATAACAACCTACGCGGTCTTCAATACAATTGTGAACGGACTGCACATGCTTGAAACAGAAAAACTCAGCTTGTTCGCAATCTATTATGTAGCAATTGCAGTTACTGCAATACCAGGGGCGAAATTTTTCGGGCGCGCACGAACTAAGGCTCTAGATCTATGGCTATTTATGGGGGCAATTGCAACACTGCTTTTAGCTGCATTTTCTAGTAATAGCATGTTTACTGATACGTTACTTGCATTCTTTTTTGGTGCTTCAATCGGAATAGGATTACCATCTTGTTTAAGCTATTTTGCAGATTCAACATCTATTGAAAACCGCGGCTCTGTAGGTGGAATAATATGGAGTACTGTAGGCTTAACTGTTTTAGTTTTTGCTTTTTCAATAAGCATGCTTGGACAATGGGAAGCAATTCTCGTCTTGACCGTCTGGCGACTTCTTGGCGGCATTTGTTTTCTGGTTCTGAATAGGAAACATACGAAGCCTGCTACGCAAAAATCTCCTAGCTTCTTTGAACTCATTCGTAAGAGAGCGATATTGTTATACTTGTTTCCATGGGTAATGTTTTCAATTATAAATTTTGCAGAAGCGCCAATATTGGAGAAAGTCTTTGGCGTAGAAATTTTTGCTTTTGTGCAATTTGTTGAGTTTGCTTTCATTGGGATCTTTGCAATTGTGGGCGGCTTTATCGCAGATTTTACAGGAAGAAAACGAGTGGTTATCGCAGGCTTCATCATGCTTGGCATTGAATACGCTGCACTAAGTGCTTTTTATAGTTCGCCAGTTGCTTTGTATTTGTTTTTGACTCTTGATGGCATAACATGGGGATTACTTTTTTCAGTTCTCTTCATGGCTGTTTGGGGGGATCTTGGCGAAAACTATGAAAAAGAGAAATACTACACTTTGGGTGGGCTCCCCTTTATTCTTGCAGCCTTCTTGTCCATACCAATCAGACCCATTGCTAGTGCTATTTCCCCAACAGCAGCTTTCTCTTTCGCAAGCTTCTTCCTTTTCTTAGCCGTCTTGCCGTTAATGTATGCGCCTGAGACTTTGCCTGAGAAAGTCGTGAAAGAGCGCGAATTGAAAAAGTACATCGAGAAAGCCCAGAAAGAAGCAGAAAAAGCCCAGAAAACGGAAGCCGAGAACACACCGAGAGAAAACGCGGATAATAGGGTAAAATTCGAGAGCGAAGACTTCGAGGAAATTTTGAAGGAAGCAGAAAAATACTATTAAGCAGCTTTCCGCTTTAGAAGCAAAGCATGTTCTTTCACGTGGTCCTGACGACTGAGTGCAATTTGCAGTGCAGGTACTGTTTCGGCGAGTCGCTTGAGGATTTCGATGAGGATTTCGCCGATTTTGACGTGGATTATTCGTTGCCGAAGAAAGCCAGTTACGACTTCGCGTTGCTATCCGAGCTTTGCAAGCGAGACCCTGATTGCGTTTTGACTTTTTACGGCGGCGAACCCCTGCTCTGCACGAACGAAATCAAGCAAATCATGGACCTGGCGAAGCCGCGGCACTTCATGATTCAGACAAACGGCTTGCTCTTGGACAAGCTGGAACCGGAATATGTTAACCGTTTCCACACGATTCTTGTTTCCTTGGACGGCGACGAAGCCTTAACGGATTACTACAGGGGGAAAGGCACGTTTCGCAGGGTCATGGACAACGTGAAACTGATTGCGCAGAACGGTTTCCGCGGCGAACTGATCGCCCGCATGACGGTGATGGAGCAAACAGACATCTACAAGCAAGTCACGTGGCTCTTGGACAACGACGAGTTCCCGTTTTCTAGTGTGCATTGGCAGCTGAACGCAGGCTTCTGGGCAAACGATTACGCACGGCGTAACTTCAAACACTGGAGTACAGAGAGCTATGTTCCGGGCGTGGAGCGGCTGGCGCGGTTCTGGGTGGACGCCATAGCAGAAAGAGGCATTGTCCATAGGCTTTACCCATTCTTGGGCATCGCTAACTCTCTTTTATCAGGCGAAAAAGAGAGCCCTCTCCGCTGCGGGGGCGGATGGATAAACTACGCCATCCAAACCGATGGTTACATAATCCCGTGCCCTACCATGTGGGGAATGAAAAACTACTACTTAGGCCACGTGAGCGAAGCTGACCCGCTTGAACTCAAGAAACTCTTCGTCACTGAACCATGCAGCAAATGCGACATCATGGGCGTTTGCGGTGGGCGCTGCCTCTACGCGAACGTAACCAAACGCTGGAGCAAAGACGCTTACGCCGAGGTTTGCAACACGGTGAAGGGGTTAGTAAACGCGGTAATGACGGAGCTTCCCCGCATTAACAAGTTAATTGATGATGGAAAAGTGCGCCTGAGCGATTTTGAGTTCATGAAGTACAACGGCTGCGAGATAATCCCGTAAGTTTTGGAATAATCCGTTGTGTTTGCGGTCATTATTTCCGCTTCCTGAATAGCTTATGCCCTTCAACTTCAGCGTGGTACTCGAAACCTAGTTCCATTAGTTGATTGCTTCTTCCAGCGTATCAGCAACTTTAACGGTGAATTGGTCGTTGCTTTCTTAGGATGCCATTTACTGTAGGAGAAGAGCGCACTATTTACTACCCTTCAATGCCTGATGGAACAAGAGCAAAAACATACGTGGATTCTATTTGGCGAAAACTTCTTTCGTTTTACAAGCCCATTCTCATGATACTGGTTTCATAAATTACTTTTTAGCGCCACTTAGGTAGGGGGTTGTGTTAAAACTTGTGGCCTCTTTGTTTTCCATGGGCGCCTCTGAAGGCTCTGCCAGTTTGAGAATGTACGCCTTAAAATGTGCGTCATTTAAGACCCGGTGAGTGTCTCAGACGTGGACGTAGTACGCTTTGCCCTCAATGATTCTGTTAAGGCTTTTTCGGGACCCTGCAAGATAGGCGACTCCAGCTCGTTCAAAAGCACTCATGTGGAAGCCTCCTGAATGTACGTGGTAAAAAAAGAAGGGAAGATAGAACGCGGAGTTGGTGACATCACCACATAAAACGAGTGCGAGATAATTCCCTAGTTTTCTTGTGTATTCATGGTGCTTCTTGCATTTGCGCAGTTGATGACAGGGTGGGTCCGCTGAAAACCAGTGTTTCCGCTTCGTCTGAAGGCTTCGGGCGGAGCGGAATGGTCACGGTGAATGTGCTACCTTTTCCAATTTTGCTTTTTACAGAGATTTTGCCGTTATGAGCCTCTACGATGCGTCTGCATATGGACAAGCCGAAGCCCATTCCCTTTGCTTTGGTGGTGAACAGGGGCGTCCAGAGCTTGGCGGCCGTTTTCTTTGACATGCCTATTCCAGTGTCGGCGACTGAGATTTCCACGTTATCTTCCACTGTCTTGCTTGCTATGGTTAGGGTTCCGCCGTCTGGCATGGCGTCAACCGCGTTTTGGAGTATGTTGACGAGAACTCGGTTCATCCTTGCCACGTCAACCTTAACTGCCGGGTTGTCTTCAGTTTCATAAATCACTCGTATTTTCTTTGGAACCTTGAGCATCGACATTGATTGATTCAGTAGCGTTTTTGGACTGGTTTCTGATAGTTCCAGTTTCAGGTCTCGGGAGTATTCCAGCAGGTCGTTTATGATTTTGTTGGAGTGTTCAATGCACTTGTCAATGGTCTTCAGCATCGCTTGGCCAACATGGTCGATTTGCACATCGTACTTGGTTTTCAAATAGTACGCCGCGCCTTTAATTCCAGTCAATGGGTTTCGTAAGTCGTGTCCCACCATCGCGGCTAACTCTCCGATGGCGGCAAGCCGTTCGGATTTGACAAGTTTAGCCTGTGTCTGTTTCAGTTGCTTCGTTCTTGCCTCGACAAGCTTCTCTAGTTTTTGGGAGTACTCTTCCAATTTTTTCTGTAGGAGTTTCTTTTCAGTTATATAAACCGAAAGTTCCAATGCTGCTGTAACGTTTCCCTCTTCATCCTTAATTGGCGTGACGATGAGCTCAATCCACTGGGTGTTACCTTTATTATCCTTAAAGGTGTATTCATGTCTGTCAAGCGCCGCGCCATTTTCAAAAACTTTTTTCACGCCGCAATCTGGACAAACTGTATCCAAGTGGTTATATGTGGCATAGCACAGTTTATTTTCAACGTCACCTAACTGTTTCAAAAGTTCGTTAGCCCATAGTATGCGGTAGTCTTTGCTGATAATTGTAAGTCCGGCACTAATGTTTTTGGCTACGGCTTCAAGCTTGTTTCTTTCTACCTTTAACTCGGACTCTCTTTTCTTGCGTTCGGTAATGTCTTCGAGTTCGGCGATGAAAAGGCTGGGTTTGCCTGCTTGGTCGCGTATGGCACTGACCATGATTTTTCCGTTTATCACGTTGCCATCCTTTTTGACATAGCGTTTCTCCTGCATGAAGGAAGATATTCTGCCTGCTTCAAGCTCCTGCATTTTTACCCTGCTTTCTTTGAGGTCTTCTGGATGAGTGATGTCCCTAAATGTTAATTTTCTGAGTTCGTCTTCTGTGTACCCGAGTATCTCGCGGAATGCCTCATTTGCGCTCAAGAAGTGTTTATCAGTGCCTGATGTGGCTATGCCAATAGGGGCGTTTGCAACTATTGCTTTTGCCCGTTCCTCACTTTCTTTTAGCGCTTCCTCGACTTGTTTGCGTTCGGTGATATCTGCCACTATTCCAAGAATAGTGCTTTCTCCTTCGTATTTTATCAATTTTGACGTTAAGACTGCGCTAATTCTCTTTCCCGCTTTAGTGACAAGAGTATACTCGTATGGAGCCACTTCTTGTCCTTCCATATGTCTCTTGTAGCTTGAGTTCAGTTTCTTTAGTGATTCTGGTGCGATAAGTGTGAAGAAGTTGAAAGTGGGGGCATAGAATTCTTCCTTCGTATAGCCCATTACATCTTCACATTGCTTGTTTGCGTAAATTATTCTGCCCTGTTTATATATGAAAATCATGTTTGGGGACTCTTCAGACAGGTTCCTGAATTTCTCTTCACTTTCTTTCAGGGCTTCTTCTGCTTTTTTGCGTTCAGTAATGTCCCTTGCGATGCTTAAAATCGCTTGTTTTCCCTTATAAGTCACGATGCTGGAGCTAATTTCCACTGGTATTTTCTTCCCATCTTTGGTGGTGTGTGTTGTTTCAAAAACCTGTATTTGGTCGGCGGGCATTTGTCTAACAAGGTCTCTTATTTGTTCCACTTCTAAGCTGGCATCGATGTCTGAGGGTCCCATAGAAAGCAATTCTTCCCTGGAATAGCCCAAAACCTTAACGGCGGCATCATTTACGTCAATAAATTTCGCGTCAAAGTCAATGACCCACGCAGTGTCATTCATCCCATTAATTAACTCTCTATACTTCGCCTCGCTTTCCTTAATCTCTTTGACCTTCTCATTTACAAGCGCTTCCATTTTCTCTGAATATTCCTTGAGGCGTTTCTCGTTTCGCTTCCTTCGAGTAATATCATAAAACAGAACGAGGTCGGCAGGGTGTCCTGCGTAGTCGAATTTTTTTGCTTTTACCTCAGCGTACCTTTTTTCACCGTTTTTGTTTGAAAAAGTGATTTCGTATGGTTCAGTAGCAACGCCCTGCATTCTTTTTTTCAAGTTTTTGAGCAGTGCGGCTTTGCTTTCTGCAGGCAAGTTTTTAACTTCCAAAAATGGCTTGCTGATCAAGTCTTTCTTACTTAAACCTGTTATATCCTCAAACGCGTTGTTTATCACCAAGAACTGTCCGTTCTCGTCGACTATAACTGCAGGGTCGGCGATGAAGTTTAGGAGAGTTATGAAATTAGTGCTTTCTTTACCTTTTCGAGGCTTATTTTGCATGGTTTCTGATTCACCATAACACCGAAGTTAAATTCTCTGATTTTTCACCAGAGGATGGTGCATAAAGTAACCTCACATAATAAGTAAAGAGTTATGAATTGTTGATACATATCATAGATCTTGGGATTGCAGCCGCCATTTAATAGTTCATGATGACAAGAAGTTACACGCGGAAGCCCCTGCAGCCTTCGCATTTCGGCTCAACAGTGGACTACTCAAAAGGTTTATTTTTTCCTTGAAAACATTGCTACTTGATTGTCATGAACATACTTGAGGTCAAGGGCTTATCAGTTAAAATCGAAGGCAAGCTTATCCTTAAAGACGTCACTTTCAACTTGAAGAGCCATGAGAGCCACATCCTCTTCGGTCCCAACGGGTCTGGAAAAACAACGCTCATAAGCGCCTTGATGGGGCTTCCCTCGTACGAGGTGGTTTCGGGCAAGATATTCTTCATGGGCACTGAAATCACCGACAAAAGCGTTGAAGAAAGAGCGCGGCTAGGCATGGTTGTAAGTTTCCAGAATCCACCAGAGATTACGGGCGTGAAACTGGCTGATCTGCTGAAGTTGTGTTTGGGCAAAAGTCCCTCTGATGGCTTCAGCGGAGAGGAGAAAGCGCTTATAGAGGCTTTTAGGCTCACTGAATTCTTGGACAGGGACATTAACGTGGGTTTCTCTGGCGGCGAACGAAAGCGCTCCGAGATTCTGCAGCTGATTTTTCTGAAGCCGAAGCTTCTCTTGCTGGATGAGCCTGACTCTGGCGTGGACGTTGAGAGCTTAAGGCTTATTGCGGGGGAGATACAGCGGTACGTTGAGCGCAGTGGCAGTTCTGCGTTGATAATCACGCATAAGGGCGACATAATGGATTATGTTAAAGCCAAGTACGGTTGCGTACTGCTGGATGGCCAGTTTCACTGTTTCACGCATCCTATGCGCATTTATGAGGACATCAAGAAGCTTGGCTACGAAGAATGCGTAGCCTGCAGAATAAGAACAACGGAAGGATGGAAGTTTGAGCAAGGAAAATGAACTCCTGAAGGTGCCGCACAAGATTCTGGAGGAAACGTACGAGGCGGGCATGGAAGCGGACGAGAAAGACCGCTCTGGAACCTTGTACCACGTGGACCAGTCCACGATTTACTCGAAAGTCAACAAGCTTTTCCAAGGAAAAATCGAGCTCATGGACACAAAGGCGGCTTTGCAGAAGTATTCTTGGCTGGGCGATTACATGTGGAAGCTTGTCGACAAGGATAAGGACGAGTTTACGCGGAGGGTGGCGGATGACTGGAGCGGCGGCTACTTCATGCGGATTATGCCGGGTGCTGAGATAACGTTTCCTTTGCAGTCGTGCCTTCTGATAACGCAGAAGAACCTGGAGCAGCGCGTTCACAACATCATTATCGCGGAGGAAGGGTCGAAGGCGCACATAATCACCAGCTGCGTTCAGCACTCAAGTGTTCCGAAGGCGTCGCATCTGGGCGTGTCGGAAATCTACGTTAAAAAAGATGCCACGCTCAACTTCACGATGGTTCATCAGTGGAGCGAGAACACACTTGTGCGTCCTAGGAGCGCGGCTGAGATAGGTGACAGGGCTGAGTTCGTTTCGAACTATGTGTGCATGCATCCGGTCAAGGACGTGCAGATGTACCCCGCGGCTTTCTGCAACGGCGCGGATTCAGCGGTGAGCTTCAACAACATCCTGTATGGCAAAACTAATTCTCTTTTGGACATCGGGTCGAAGGCGGTTCTCACGGGGAAGGGCAGCAAGGCGGAGATGATTAGCCGCGCCATAGCCCGTGAAGGCTCCAAGATGATCATCAGAGGCTTAATAGAAGGCGACAGCGCTGACTGCAGAGGGCACTTGGAGTGCCGCGGGCTGCTCATCGATGAAGAGGCGTTCTTGCAGTCCATACCCGAGCTGATTGCCCGAAAGAAGGGTGTTGAGATTACGCATGAGGCGGCTGTGGGCAAAATCTCGGAGAGGGAGATTACGTATTTGATGACGAGGAAGCTGTCGCGGGATCAGGCGGTTTCTCTGATTATTCGAGGTTTCATGGATGTGAGCATACTGGGCTTGCCTGAAGCTTTGAACGCTGAGATCAAGCGGATAGTGGAAGCTTCAACCGAAGCCAGCTAATCTTGCAGGTAAAGAAAAAAGAGTGAAGCGCTTAGAGTTTCTTGTAAACTATGTCTTTTTCTCTGGCATGCTCCGCCGTCTTCAAGCCTATGGCCTGCCCCGCTTCCGCTCTTGGAATGTTCTCGTGTTCAATCTGCATGGACTCCACAACCTGTTCGAAATCGGTTGATGGTCCCTTGACGAGAATGCGCTCGCCCACGGCTAAAGGTGCTGTCAGTTCAACGACGGCGACGCTGATTTTGGAGAAGAAATGCGTTATGCGCCCAATTTCGATTACGTTTTCTTCGCTCAAACACCCCAACTCCTAATGCTATATAGTACGGCAGACGCATAAAAAACTTGTTTAACCGTTTTGAATCCTGAAGAAATAAAAGCGCCAAGTTAGTCTTCTGAGTATTCATCTTCTGCAAGTTCAACAGATACTGTGTCAGTATGGGTGGTTTTCTTGCTTTTTCTCTTTTCAGTCTTCATTTCTCTTCCTTGCATGAACGCGTTTTCAGCAGCTGTGATTTCGTCTTCATCCAGCATTTTTTCTCTCTGTTTATCGTCATAGATGTCTTCGGTTTCTGTCTCTTCTTGTTTTTCAACATCGTCGGTGCGTAAACGCCGTATCTTTCGTTTTTTACTCATACAAGCACCTTCAAAAATTAAAGGTGTCCCGCACTTATATTGTTGCTTCCTGGCAGCGAGTTTGAGGCGTAAGCTATATAGCCGAATGGTGAGCGTGAAATAGAGGGTGTTGCAATGTACCTTTGGTTCTTTATTTCCCTGTTTGGTTTCATCGCCATATTGCCCTTGTACTTTTTGTCACTTGAACATCTAAAACTTGAAGACAAATACGGTGAGAGAAAAGCTAAAAGAATCGGCGATGGTTACGGTGTCGTTTCAGGGTGGGGATTCTTCCTTTTCTGGTTCGGAATATGGTTTTCTCCTCAAACTCGATTCGCCATCCCAATGTCTCAGGAGCTACTTATTCGCCTGCCACTTCTTAACACGACGATTCCATTGCTGCACCTGATTGTTTTCATACCTTTATTTGTAGTGGGCGCATGGCTTGGAATTAAAGGCGTAACTGAGACAACTTTGAAAGTAGCGGAAACGCACAGACCTGTGAGAATTGTTACAACGGGCGTTTACTCCATTGTTAGGCATCCACAATATCTCGGCGGATTGCTGGCTCATATAGGGTTCTCTTTTCTTTTATCAGAGTTGTATTCTTTGCTTTCAACTCCTTTGATAGTCGCGCTTGTCTACCTTATTTCAAGGAAAGAAGAGACCGAGCTAACGAAGGAGTTTGGTGAAGAATACTTGGATTACAAGAGGAAGACGCCTATGCTGCTGCCAAGATGATAAACACGCGGTACGGAGTTAACGAAATCTGAAGTCAACAAAAGGGATTCCGCTAGTTAAGTCTCTTTTTGCAGTTTCTTCACCAGTTCAAATCCTTTCTTGGTCAGTTGATATTCGCGGTACGCGTTACGTTCTGTATATTTCAGTTTTACTTTTACGAGGTTGCTTCTTTCCAGCAAATTCAGGTCTTTCTCGTATTCTTCCGCGTGCTTTACATCGGTGCCTTCAACCCAGATTGCCAGGTCCCATTTGTTGGCTTTTGCTATTTCGAGCAGAAGCGATTTGAAACGTGACAAGCCTTTTTCTATTTCCATTTCCTCGTTCGCGTAGTCTTCCTCAGCCACTTGATTTAAAATAGTCTTCAATTCTGAAGACGTCCTGATCACCAGCGAAGATAGAAGATAGCAGGGTATTTAAGAATTCAAGGGGACACGGTTCTTGCAGAGGAGCTAGGTTAAGCCTTCAAGCGACTTCTTTACTAGTTCGCTGACGATTGTTTTGCTTATGACATCCTTAGCCACTGAACTTGAGAAGTCTAACCTGTCAAAGTACATCCTCAGACTCTTTATTTTCAAGTTTTCAAACACTAACACTACAGCTTGGTTTGAACGAGCTTTCTCGCCATCATGAAATGTCGCCTCAACGATGAATTCTTCAAAGAACGTGTTGCCCTCAACCATTATGGTAACTGGCAAGAACTCAAGCTTGGCAACGTGCTTGTATAACCAATTGAACCATTTTCTCGCTCCCTCTTTTCCAAGTAGTTTCACGCTGAGAAGTTCGATTTCACAGTCATCAGCAAACGTTTCCATTATTGCTTGCAGGTCTTTGCTTTCTAAAGCCTTGTCAAAAGCCATAGCAACCTTGCGTATTTCTTCAGATGATTGAGCACTATTCATAATTAATCATCTTCAATCTGTAAAGATAGGAGCATAGAATGCTAAATAGACGTTTGGGTTGGATTAAAATTTAAT
>CAZWPI010000035.1:0-13744 GCA_964636055.1 uncultured Candidatus Bathyarchaeia archaeon | reverse complement strand
TTTTAATTTTATTGTCTTCCCAACAAAGTCTATGGGGTTTTCACACGGTCTCTGTTCCGAAATTGGTGTAAAATGGTTTTTATTCTTTTTTTCCTTTGTATTTGATGTGAAAGTATGGTTTTCCCATAGCACTTTGAGACTTCACCTGGTCGGTTTTGAACGTCAACGGGATGGAAAGGGTTAAAGAGAAAGGCGTCGCAACAAGGATACTCTGCCTCTTTTGTCTTGCGTGAGTTAGTTGCAGAGTATTTACAGGAAGACTTGCCGACGGGTTCTCCTTTAGCCCGTTATCGTGAAACCTATTGCAGTGATTGCCGTTGCAGTGATGCTTGCAAAACCGACAAAACGATGGAAATTCGTTGCCTCTTGGCCGCTTTAGCCCTCTCTCGTTCCAGATTGACTAAAAAAGGCAATTTTGCGTAGTGCCCTCCTTTGAGACCTGATATGATGTTGCAGCGAGACGACCCACGGGCAAAAAGATCACAAAAACTAACGCGTGGAAACTTGTAAAGGTGACTTAGTCGTGAGTGGGGTTCAGAGTGAGGATAAAATTCCCTTATGCGCTTCTGAGGGGATACTTGGCACAAACCGCGACAGCAATAAGTCGGACTGTAAGATCCGGCCTCACCACCCCTCTAAAGAGCAGCCTCAAGGGGACAATACAACACCTCATTGCAGTAATAGCTCAGTCTCATGTCCACAATGCTGTTCGAGCAAACTCTACAGAGATGGTCTTCGCTATTTGGCTAATGGCGATTCTGTTCAACGCTGGCTATGCCGAAACTGCGGATACCGCTTCTCTAAGTCTCGTGAACAAATCAACGTCCTTAACCAACTCAGAGGACCTGATCCGGGTTCTCACTTGACTGAGACCTCGATCAGTAACAGGGATTTTTCCGTCAAGAAAAGCTGCAACGATCTTTCTTTCCCGCTCAGTGAAGATGTACGTTCTCATAATGTTACAGTTACAGGAAAAAGGTTAAATGCCTTGTGTTCCTATAATAGTAAACGCCAATTATGCGCTATCTTGAAGGGAGCGAAAAAATTGGACCCGCAAGCAGAAACAAAGACTGTTGCGGGAAATGGAGAAAAAGAAAAACAAACACCTGGCATTATCATAGAATTCCAGTGGAGAATGAAGAAGCGCAACCTAGCTGATGTGACGATAAAAAACAGAGGCAAACTATTGAAGCACCTTATAGACCTCGGTGCTGACCTGATGAATCCTGAATCTGTGGAAACCGTCTTAGCCACTGAGCCTTACACGTCGTCTATGAAGTACGCAACCGTCAACGCCTACAAGGTTTTCTGCAGGTACTATAAGATTGATTGGGAGCCAATCAAAACAACTTATCAACCTGAAGAGCCATTCATCCCGTTGGAAGAAGAAATCGACTGCTTGATAGCTGCGTGTGGCAAACGAACAAGCACATTCTGCCAAGTGACGAAAGACACCGGCGCTAGATTCATAGAGGTCTATCGGCTACGCTGGACTGACCTGAACCTGAAAGACAACACCATAAGCATTAATCGACCAGCGAAAGGCTCAAACACGCGAACCATTGAGGTCCCAGCAACAACCATTAACATGCTTAACAACCTGCCAAAAATACACGGCGAACACATTTTCAAGCAGGGAAGCAACGGCGAAGGCATAAAGCGAAGTTTCAGACGAACACGTAGAAAATTAGCTGACAAACTGCAGAATCCGCGTCTAATGAGGATTCATTTTCACACGCTAAGGCATTGGCGAGCAACAATGGAATATGCCAAAACCCGGGAAATCTACGCTGTCAAGCAACTACTCGGTCACAAATGCGTTAAGAACACGGACCGCTATCAACACATGGTGAAGTTCCCGCATGAGGAATACATATGCAAAGTAGCTAAAACCGTTGAAGAAGCTCAAGAGCTGCTGACTGCTGGATTCAGGTTCGAGTGCGACTACGGCAATGACGGAAAGATTTTCATTCGGAGGAAGTAACACCGTGAAAAATGTCCGTATTTCACTGTTTTTGCCCGCATTCAGGGCAGAAACGCACAGAGGCAGGTATCTTGTTTTTGCAGCGAGGGCAAATTTTTAACACAAGTTGAGGGCGCAACGGAGTTCCACAGAAATTGCAGTAGTTGGAAACCAAAGCGACCTGCGACCCGCACTTCGGGCAAATCAGATACTGAGAACACGCGGAAAGCGGAACCATAACAAAGACCGAGAGAATAGTTCAGCAACTCCTACTAAATAGTAAGCCGCCTCCCACTTTTTTCCCTTTTGTCTTTGGCGCATTATGCCAAGCAATCCTGAAGCTGAAAGCGAAAGTGAGCAAACATTCCCTGCCTAACGCTTACGTTTCTTGAAATAGATAAGGAGACCTGCACCGACAACAACCACAATCGCCACAGTGTATCTAATCAAAAATGTTTGGCTCTTTCCGCGTTAGATGGTCTTGCCAATTACGATGATGTTGTTCAGGATAGCGCTCAAAAGAATCGCTGTAATAACTACGTATCCTCCTCTGAGGATGATGCGAGCACACAGAAAAGATTTGCTTTTCTTATCTTTCAATCTCAGCAGCATTCTCTCTCCCAGATAATAAAATAAACCCACGAACATCGTTGTCGTGAGTTTTATAGCCGTAAACGCTACGAGGTTTGTTCTGGTTATTTCCGCGAATAAAGGGTTGACCTCAACGGCTCCGAAATAGAATATTCCGATTATGGTTGTTAACCAATCCATGTATCCCATCAGAACAAGGGTCAAACTGGGAACCGCTCTGACTCTAAGTATGGCTGCCTCCTCCTTTCCCTTCTCAACTATGCTTCATGTGCATTGGTCATTTAAGTAGTGAACTGCGAGTTACGATATATTCCTCAACTCAGACTGGACGAGAGACCGCTCTATTTCGCGCGCTAGTGCAGGATTTCCTGGAGGGCGAGCCTGAAAGCGATTTGACGTTGCTCATCAGCTTGATAGAGATTAAAGCGGAAATGAATAAGGCCAACAGGCAGTTGCTGGACGCCCATAAGGCGCGTTACCTACCGATCAGTTAGCAATTTCCTATTTTTCTCTCGTGAACCACCTTGCCTGAAACATGTCCAGAATGTAACCTGCCTTTGACTCGTTATCCCAAAGCCGATATTGCAGGTGCAGTCGAACGTTCTGCAGGGACAAAACAAAGACCCACATGTGAAAACCTTTCAATCGAATGCATTTGCATGTGTAATCCTCTCCAATTCCAGCTCAGCTTCACTGCCTATTAACCAAAAGCTGAAAAACCAAAGCCGAAGGGATAGGCATCTCTAACGCCCACGAGACTTAGCTCTCTCCTCCTCGGAAACATCCTCTATGCCGTTCTCAGTTATTTTCAAGATTTCCTCCCCCTCTGGCAGATATGGACTGGAAACCAAGCGGGCAATCCGCAGAGGACCATGAGCCGCCTTTCGCAGATAAAAACGCGTATTGCTTGTGTGGCCAACTATATGACCGCCAATGGGATGGATAGCATCTCCGAAAAACACGTCAGGCTTAGCCATAACCTGATTCGTAACGACAGCCACAGCGTTAAAAGCCCTAGCCAAACGAATAAGCTTATGCATGTGCTTGTTCAATTTCTGTTGCCTCGGAGCCAACATCTCACGCCCGATATACTCACTTCTAAAATGACCAGTCAAAGAATCAACAATTATGAGCTTCACGTTGTTCGCTTTAATCACTTCATCAGCGTTATCCAGCAGAAACATCTGATGATCAGAAGTGTAGGCCTCAGCGTAAATAATGTTCTTAACCACCTGCGCAGGGTCAAGCCCCAGATGTCTAGACATCTGCACAATCCGCTCAAGTCTAAAAGTGTTCTCAGTATCCACGTACAATGCTGCACCGTTAAGACCTCCACGCTCAGGAGGCAACTGAACATTCACGCATAACTGATGGCAAATCTGACTTTTTCCAGTGCCATACTCTCCATAAAATTCTGTTATAGTCTGTGTTTCCAGTCCACCATCCAGAAGCCTATCTACAACTTTGCTTCCGCTGGTTAAACGCAAAACATGTTGGCGCATCTTGAGCAGTTCATCCGCCCGAATGAAAGAAACGCCGATAGACGAACGGGCAGTCTCAATTACGGCAAAAGCCTTTTTCTCGCTTATGCCTGCAGGCTCCAACTCTCTGGCTGTAGCCATAGCCAAAGACTCAACCGTGTGAAAACCCAGCTCCCGCAGTTTCTGGACGGTAGCCGGACCAACCCCAGGAAGGTCCTCCATAAACTCATACTTCTTAACTGCGCCTTCCTCAGCCATCAAACCATTTCCTCTTTCATAACTCATGAAACAGTAAACGTAAGCCAAATATTTAAAATAATGAAATTTCCTCCATAAAAAGGACCGCTAAGATAACTATGGCCCTTGAAAAACTTGAAAAGACCCGAGAAGAGGGCTTCCAACAAATTGAAGAGACGGCGCATCAGAAACTAATGGCTCTGCCAAAGGAAACTGCCTTTACTTTTCTTAGCATGCTCATAGGCTTAGACATAGAGGGCGAAAAGGAAAAGGCATATGAACTGTTTTCCACGTGGTTCACGGCTAAACGAACAGTTGAGGACATAACCAAGCAGATTCGAACGGAAGATCCCGACTGGATTGAAGATGAGGAAGAATGAAAGCAAAGAAGTCTAAACACAAGAAGTGATCTGAATTGAGTATGGCTGGCAAACACGATTTCTGTTTGCAGGATGGTCTAATAACCCGCAACGGCAAAATGCAAACTTCACTTTATTTCTGCCTTCTCTGCAATGAGCCAATGATAAGCGATATCCTTGACGTGGTAGCGTACCTCAAGAAACCACGGATTCTTCAAAACGGCAAAGTAAAAGCCAAAACCTTCTTGTATGCATTGGTTTAACCTCAACTGAAAAATATGATGCCGAAACGTTTATTCAGCGCACCTTATAATTATATGATTAGGGACTAATTATCTAATCGCTCAAATTCTGATCCGTAATATGAGGAATTGCGTTTTGCGAAGGTTATCTTGTCATGACCCTACTCCACATGATAGAGACAGAAAAGATGGAAGAAAGAAAGTGGCACGGTCTCAGCAAACGTTGCTGGATAAGTGCCCAGAATGCGGTAGTGTAAACCTTATCCATGATTATGATACTGGTGAGACTGTTTGCGGCGACTGCGGCCTCGTCCTATATGGGCAAATGATTGATAAAGGGCCAGAATGGCGCGCCTTTACCCGAGAAGAGAAAGCCTCAAGAAGCCGCGTTGGGATGCCAACATTTTATTCTGTTCATGATAAAGGCTTATCAACAGCCATAAGCCAAGTTGACCGCGACGCCTTCGGAAGAAAACTTTCATTATCAACGCGCCTGCAGATGTGGCGCCTGAGGAAATGGCAGATACGCTCGCGTGTGCACTCTTCCATCGACAGAAACCTCGCTCAAGCCATGGCAGAATTGGATCGTCTTTCCGACAAGGTTTACATTCCACCGTCGATCAAGGAAAAAGCAGCTGTCATTTACCGCAAAGCCCTCGACAAAGGATTGGTTCGTGGCAGGTCAATCGCAGCCATAACGGCTGCTGCGGTTTATGCGGCTTGCCGCGGAAGTGGAATCCCAAGAGCACTTCATGAAATCGCAGAGGCAAGCTTGGTCGATAAAAAGGACGTTGCCCGTTGCTACCGACTTTTGCTGCGTGAACTTGATCTGCACATGCCCATCGCTGACCCCCTCACGTACGTTTCAAAAATCGCTGAAAGAACAGGAATTTCGGGCAAGACGCAGGGAATTGCTATACCGATTCTTCGAGAAGCCAGAAAGAAGCGGGCTGCTGCCGGAAAGGACCCTATGGGATTGGCTGCTGCAGCACTGTATATTGCTTGTTTGCAGAGCAACGAGAAGAAGACGCAGAAGGACATCGCCGAAGCAGCAGGCGTCACTGAGGTCACGGTGAGAAACCGCTATAAGACCCTGAAAAGTCAGCTGAAGCTGGAATTACTGGACTAATCATCTTTGCTTCTCAAATTTTCAGAATACCTTTACATTAGAGCAGGTGATGCTTTGGTGGAGTCGCTGAAATCGTAAGTGAACGGTGTCACTCTCGACTGAAATGACAAGCGCGCGTGCTATTATAACTAACAAACAGCTTATTTTTCCACGGTTTAGGAAGAGGGTTTAGGGTTTATAATAAATGAAAACTAAGAGAGTGTGTCATTCTGCAAGGTTGGGAAATAGTGAAAGATTGAAACCGTGCATTGGGTAGCGGGTAACGAAAATGATGAGTTGCGATCAATAATCGCGATTCATAAAAGATTACTATTTCAACTAAGCATTATTTTTTTGATTAGCGGTTTGTACATAAGCTTGTGAGATGACTAAGTGTTGAGAAAAATATTTCTTATCTTGAGTTTGTGTCTTTTGTTATCGGTTTCTTTAATGTTGCCAAGTTTTGTTGCGGCTCAGGCGGCGAGTGCAGGCAATCAATCACCTTCCCCGTCGAGCACAAGCGGTCAAGTGCCTACTCCGACAGTATCATTCAGCAATAGCCCAAGGGGCGCTAGTGACTTGATTAACCTCGCTGTATCAGTTCAGCAGGGAAATGTTTGCGGAACCACTTGGAGTGCGCACAAGACAAATTTGCCTATTATGGGTGGACAGCAACAAGGTGGCACAGTGCTAAGTGAAGGCTTTCAAGGTGAAATAGCAACGACCGTTGCCAACGTCACGAACGACTTGGAGATTAATCTCGGCTCCGTTAATGCGCCAGCAGGGGCTCCTAACCTTAATCTTCCTGGCATGTTCATAAATACGCCGTACGGCAGTATCCCGATAAGCTTCTGCGACGCCAATTCCTTTAACATGCAGGTCGGCAACGTAACCTACGTTAACGACCTACCTACCGTGACAAACATCATTACGTTCAACGATATCGCCCTCCCAACTTATGGCCAAGGTTCATCCTCAATTACGTTTGTGATAGCCCAAACAGTCATAGCAAACTGGACTAACATGATAATTAAAATTGGCGTTTACGCTGACCTCTCAAATATGAAACTCTACCTATCCAATGGCACGGAGATTCCTCAAAACACCGATTTCTCCTTTAATTTGATGTATCAAATTGATATGAATAACGCCGCATCAAACCCAGTTGACTATCCACCGTCAGACATAACTCCGACGAGCGTATTCTTTGCATTTAACAGCACGTCAGGGACGCAAATATCAATCGCAAACATGAATCTCGGAGACACATATACCGAAATTCATGGCTCAACCCAACTTGCAAATAAAACACCGGCAATATATTTCCAACAGTCACTTGCGCCGACCTGGGCGGTCAACTGCTTCCAAAGCTTCCCCAACCTGACTTACGGCGTAACCACAACTATCCAAAGCGACCCAACAATTACAATACAGCACAATGCAGTTTCTGCGGGCGGGATCTTAAATAGCAATTTGATAATTTATGTAGCAATCGTCGGAGGCGTAGCTTCGGTTGCAATTGTGGGCACTGTCATTTTTGTTAGACGAAGAAAACGATAACTAAATTGCGGCATTGTAAACAAGACTGCGAACATCTTTTTGAGGTGCAATGCATGCGCGCTTTGTTCGTGGGTCATTTCTGTTTGTTGCGATGCATTCTTTTCAGCACGATTGCGATTGTAGTTATGACAGCTATTGCAGCGACTCCCACAATTACCAACATTTCTTGGGATATTTCTATTGAAGATTTTAGCGCGCTAATACTTTAAGCACATCCCAGCGGACCCGCCTCTAAGCAGAAACTTGCAGAAAAAGAGCAAGAATTGAGCAAAAATAGAGCAAAAAGTGCAGAGGGTTAGATTTAAACTTACGTTTAAATTCCACGCGAAGCCACTGCAGTTACTACTATTTCTGGGTCCGCTGGGAATAGCACCCAAAAGGGTTCAAGTCGGCCCAAAGCTTAGTTTCAAAAAGTATTTTTGCCGCTTTTGCGCTAAAGCCGGTCAGTCTGGTGGGATACCCAAATGGTTTTAAATCCAATTTTTTAAACCTGACGGTTGATTTATGTGGAATCAGGGATACCCTTACAATATTAAGCGAATCTTTTAGTTGGGTCAGAATTAATGTTTTGAAACTACATTGTTGAGCTTCGCTCGAACTGCAACACGCATTTGCGGCTTGGAGTAAAACAATTATTGTGAAAAGCTTCGCGTGTAATTTTTGAGAGAAATGGGAAAATTCAATTGCTTTGTGACGACATCCCAAATAAGAGGCGTGGCACTCGCTCATTTACGAATTTAAAAATACACTTTCGCATTTGGTGCATACTTTTAAATTCAATGCAGCCCCATCAGATATACTTGGCAATACAAGTGTTTCGTTATGAATGATGAAAGTCAGAGGAAAATTCTTGAAAACTTAAAGCTTTCAGGCTTTACACTTGAAATTGACGCTCTCAACTGCCTAATGAAGAAGCTATGGTCTGCTTACCCGCAATTCGGATATCTTGACAAACAGACTGAAAAGCTTAGAACCGTGGACATAGTTTCTTCTCCTTATGGTTCTATATGGGAAAAGTCCTCTCCAAAGGTGATAATCGAATGCAAGTCAAGCAATAGTAAGCCTTGGGTTTTCTTTACGCCTTTAGTTGGCAAAGAAAGCCTTCTAAATACTCCCATAAAAGAATCTCTTTTTGGAGCCGCTCTTGAAATGATATTTTCGCTAGGTAAACAACTTGGTGTGTTAAGAAAAACAGGCGATACCGAAATGATACCAACTGAGCTTGCCAACAAATTGAACGCAAGTCACTATTTAAATGGAAATGTGCCAATTGCTTATTCTTATCATGTGGTTGGTAGAGGCAATAGAGAAGATTCAGTAGATGACCTTAGAGAGGGGTTGTATCAAGTTAATAATGCTTTCAATAGTGACCGTTTTCCTAAGAATGGCATGGTTTTTCTGGTAATTGTGTTTAAAGGAGAAATGTACTCCATAAATGAAGAGAAAGCTCTTAATCCCGTAAAACATGTAATTTTTGTTAATACAAATACCTCTGATATGGGTGCTTCTTCTCCTCCTCGTTTAATTGACATCGTAAGGGACAGCTATTTCGAAGAATATTTAGATATTCTGGAAAACGATATTGAAATGCTGCGTAATGTCAAATTCCCTGAACATTCTTTGGATGATTTTGCATCGCATAATCATTCACGCGAGTGACGCCAATCTTGACCTAAGCTCATTTAGGTTCAGAATCTGCTCAACCAAGCGCTTAGAGGTGAGCTTTAGGTAGCTATTCTCGAGGAATTACCCACCCATCCACTTTTTAACCCGCGTAAAATATTATTCCGGTAGGCAAAGCAACGTAAGCACAAACTAAATTTTCCAGCCTTCCATGCCTCGAATATTAATTAAATAATCACATTTTATCTTCAACTGTTCTATTGCAGTTTCTTGCCATTGAGTGGCTATAAGTTTTTTTCCAGTAAGGGAAGCAAATATTTGGTGATCAAATTGTTTCGGATAACGGTTTCTTAGGTAGTCCCAATAAAAGATAATATCCTTTTTCCGCTGCTCAACGAAGTCTGGAAATGGTATTTGATTACTTTTTTTAATATTTACTGCCTTCTTAACGGGAATCAGATTCCAGAGATCATTGTTTTTCCATACCGAAAAAGGTATAATGTGATCAACATCTACTTTCTTAAAATTCGTAAGACAGTCTCCTGTCCAGACACATTCTAGGAAGTTCTGCTTAGCGAAAAGATCTCTAAATGCCCTTTTTGCTCTTTGTGTTAGGCGCTCGGTTTCAGGAATTGTACTTATCTTTTTCAAAGCCCTTTCTATTGTCAGTTCCCCTGTAGCATCTGCATTTACTGAGAATTTGGCCCATTTGTATAATAAAGAATCCTCTCCTGATATGAAACTCCCAAGATACCGGAAAACCTCAAGGAAACGCCTATCAAAAGAGAACGTGCCAAAAGAATTCCGAAGATATTCAGTGTTTATTGAGTTAGAATTAGGAAGCTTGTTTACCTTATTATTGAATTTAAAAAAAGAATATTCTTGTTTATATAAAGACCGGCCAATGTAACGCATCGGCATATCTGTAATCGTCTTGTAGAGGTGCTTCACTAGAACCATAAGGTCTTTAACGATCTCTTGAGGGATGGATTCATTCTGGTAGTCGTTCCAAAACGCAGAAAATCCGCCCTTATTTTTGTAGTAATTAGTCACTCTCTTGAATTTTGTTCTGAAGGAAATTTTCTTGACTGATTGGGTAGTTTCTCCGTTTTTTTGAGGAATGAATTCTTCGCTTTCAATCAGCGGGTAATAATATAATAACCATTTCTCAATAAGAGGACCTATTGGAAATACGACTCTGCTACCTGTTTCTTTTTTTAGATGATCGTACTCTTGCGAAACTTCAATTACCGCTCGGAGAAGAGCAAACTTGTAGGTCGTATCCTTGCTATCCCGCTCAATTATTGTATTTATTTCAGTGAAACTTTCATTTTTGCCCGACTTCAGATTTTCCCCACACAACCTGATATTGTAACCTTTTACAGAAAAAACTTGTTGCAGTTGATAATCAAAAGCTATGTCGCAAGGCTGGCCGTCCCTGAACCAATTGGGTTCAGAACCTATTCAACTAAAGAGTGCGAAGGCTACACAGTTTGGATGAACTATTATTTGCGAAAACTCAATTGATCCTACTTTATCGAGAAGGTTGAATTACTTGCGTACAATTGAGAAACGTTAATATTGTTTCGCAATATATAATAAAGCAACGGAAAATAACACTGAACGTGCAAACAGTCCAATCGAGGTAAAATCCATGGTAAGAATATATCTTGATTTTGAAACGTACCGCCCCAGCATAGAAGGAGCGTTCATCGATGAAAAAATAATTTCGGCTGGTTTGCTTATTGATGAAACGCCGTATCATGAGAGCAGTCTCATAAAGAGTGCCAAGTTGACTTTAATGAGCGAGTGGAATGGATTCAATGAATGCCAGATTGTTGCAAAAGTTCAAGATCAAATCAAGACAGCTTTGAGGAACTATAGATTTACTGTTATATGCGGCTTTGGAATTTTGCGTTTCGATATCCCCCTATTTGTTTCCAGATGCTTCAAATATTCGCTGGACAAACTTGATGAAGCCACGAAAATGTGGCACGATTGTTTTTCAATAGACTATGCCCAACAACTCTTAGCCGCAAACGGCAACATGTTCAAAGGCGCAACACTTGATAACATAATAGCTGTCGCCGGAAGACTTGGCTTGAAGCCACCTGAGCATTCCATGGATGGAAGTTCAATGAGAGAACTATATCCAGAAAAAAAGTATGATGACATTGAAAAGCATCTAAAAGAAGACCTCATAGCAATTCGTTGGCTAGATCTTTATGGTGCTAAGAAATTGATTGAGAGAAGCGTAAAAGAAGGACGACCAATATTTCGAACATAACTTGTGAGAGTTGGGTTTTATTGAACTTATCAAACTTGATTCCGCATTATATAGGCGAGGACAGGAGAAGTAAGGCACGCATAAGAATAGACTTTATCAATTTTGAAGAGTTTTGGGATGAAAGCAGGTCTTACCCTGTTGGAATATTGTCTATTAGCAGCTATCTGAAGAAAAATGGCTTTGCTAATATTGGGATAGTTGACCATGTTTGCACTCTGAGAAAAGAAGGAGAACACTCAGATTCACCACATAATTTCAGGCAAATTAGGTTGGATTGGTTAGTCAGCGCGAGAACTCGTAGTGTGGAGGAGATGTTCAAATACCTGAAAAAAAGAAAACCACACATCATCCTCATCGGGCCCGTCACTACTTTCTACCTAATTGAACTTACAAGCATCTTGCCTAAGCTTCGTGAACAGTTTCCTACTCAGATTATTTTGGCTGGAGGACCGCATTTCGGAAAGGACCGCAACTTGGACCGAGAACTACTAGAAGGCTTCAAAGAATTGGATGGAATAGTTATTGGGGAAGCAGAAGAAACAGTGACTGAGGCTGTTAAGAAATTCTGGTCCAGCTATGCATCAAGCCACAGGGTTCCTAACCGTGCCAAATTTAGGGAAAAACTCTCTGATATACACGGTATTGCGGTAGATGGTCGAAAATTCAAGGCAAGGAAGCCACCTAACCTATCAGATGTTCCTTTTCCAGATATGAAACTAATAGAAGAACATCTTGGTGAAGCCCGTAAGTACTCTAATGATCCGAAATATCAACTATCAAAACGTCGGAACCCAGTTGTGTGGGTTTCATATGGTGTCGTTGATGACGCCTATGGAGGCGGGAACACTGAAGATGACATTCACTATTTTGAGTATACCTTTGCCAGCAGAGACCAGCGCTTTCCATTTGGGGTAATTGTAGGAAGCAGGGGTTGCCCATTTAAATGCGCCTTTTGCTGCACGCCAGCTATGAGAAGAGTTTTTTCAGCAGAACGTATCTTCCTGGAAATTGACTATCTGGCCCGTCGATATGGCATACGCTTATTTGTTTTCTTCGACGCGCTTTTCGTCGATTCCTCGCCAGCAGACCAGAAACGAATCAAAGAACTTTGCAGAATTCTTTCCATGTCAGACATAGACATAAGATTTATGATTGAATTACGAGCCGACGTTATCTGTAAACTTTCTGACAATCTACTGCGTTTAATGATGAAATCAGGCTGTATTGAGTTTAACCTTGGTCTTGAAAAAGGCAGTGATAGAATGTTGCAGGAAATGAGCAAGAAGAATTCAATTGAGGACCATAAAAAAGCAGTAGCTAAGATCAGGAGAATTGCAGATGAACTTATGGTCAAGGTGATTGTCAACGGCACATTTATCTTAGGTGGCCCGGGGGAAAAGAAACAAGATATTCGAGACACTCTGCTCCATTGCTTCGGCTTGCACCTTGACCAAGTGACTCTCTACCCGATGGAAATTCATCCTGGAACCGAAGTAGGGGCAAGAGCTCTTGCGGAGGGAATTATTAAGCCGGGGTTAGCCGCATACCTCGATGCTAAAGCATATCCTTTGTATGAGACCAAGAGCTTGTCACGAGAATATCTTTTTGGCATTAAGAGGAAAACTGAACAAACCCTTGACGCACTAGATGAACTCAAAAAAACTATGCAGGGCGTGGAACGCCAGTTTCTGCCTGAAGGAGTTCGGGACGGAATCGTTAATTTTGAGATACGGGAAGCAAGAAACCTGCAAGCTAGAATTGAAGAATGTATTGATGTGTTCGTGGATTTTATTAAGAAAAGCTCTGAAGAAGAGTTGGCAGTGAAAGGTCCTCTTCAAAAACATGTTGGACTAGCGATTAAGAGAGTGGAGAAAGCGATAACAGAGATTGAGGAAAGGCTTGTTGACAAGTATCCTGATTACGATTATCATTGTGGCGATTACTATCCAGGAACACTGATGAATAATTGGAGTAGTTTCAGAAGGTCATTTGAAACGCTTTTTTCAACAAGTAATTTCAGAGATTAAAAGAAGTTATTCGTCAGGCTTCAGGGAGAGCTAAAAAGAAAAACGGATGTTAATTTGAACATTCTTTGAGAAGACGCAAATCCTTTCAGATTCCCAACCGTAGCCCGCCGATGTCTCTAGCTGTTTGACCTCGGCAGTCATTCCTTCGTTTTCTCAAGAAGATTTTGCAGGGAATAAGCAAGAAACAAGCTTTAAATGCCGATTTTGTGTGGTGCAGGGGGTGGGATTTGAACCCACGAACCTCTGCAGGATAGGCTCCTGAAGCA
>CAZWPI010000034.1:0-14011 GCA_964636055.1 uncultured Candidatus Bathyarchaeia archaeon | reverse complement strand
CGTCAAAGCTTCTTCAGGGCACCACTTCACGCATTGTGGCTCACCCTGCTCCTTGCACAAGTCGCAGACATGGACAACTTTGGTTTCTGGATGCAGCATTATCGCACCATAATCGCAAGCTTCAATGCACCATCCGCAACCGTTGCACTTGTCCGCGTCCACCATTATAGTTCCTGTTTCTTCCGACTGCGTCAAAGCGTCACGTGGGCATGCAGCAACACACGCTGGGTCTTCGCAGAGTCTGCAAGTGACTGCCATGTTCGCTAGTTGGTTTACGCGCACAACGCGTATGCGTGATTTCAGCGGGTTGAAGGCTTTTTCCTTAGTCCACGAACAGACGTATTCGCAGATTTGGCAACCTACGCACTTGTCTGGGTCAGCTGAAACAAATTTTCGTTCGTGAATCTTCACCATCCCTGCTTAAGCCTCCTGTTTCCCCTTTACAATGCCCAGTAAATCGCCCATACCCAGCTCCTTGAGCTTCGCCGTAGTCGGAACGCCTTCAAGTGTCCATCCGCGAGACTCGTAGTAGTCATCCAAAAGCAGGTCCAGTTCTTCCTGCGTTACCACAGCGCCTTTCACTGGTCCTTCGTCTGGTATCGGCATGTGCATGACCTTCCACGGCAAAGTGTCATCTTTCCTGCCCAAGCCTTCCCTGATGTTAATCAGCCTGGCAATCGTGTTAATTCTTTCACCTGACCTTTTCAGCTCTTCAGGCGTCATTTCGATGCCGGTGACCAAATTGTAAAGCTTAGCCATGTCCGTCAGCCCCTTGTAGTATGTGCCTCTTGAGAACTTGCAAACAATAAACGAGTCGATAAGCGCGTAAGTGTCTTCCAGCTCGCTAACCATCTTTCCTCTGCCTTTTTCCGCTTTCAAACGGTCCACTTTGCCTTTAACATCGAAAGAGTAAGCACCATGCCTGTTATGGTCTGCCCCACGGAAGGAAACGGCAAAACCCAAAGCCGCGGTTTTTAGGCAACGCAGGTCGTAACCTGTTACTTCCAAGCCTTTGATGTGCTGAGCGAGTTTCTCTGCGCCTTTTCCTATTTTCTTTCCCGCGATTCTCACGCCTTCAGCAAGAAGGTCACCTATGCCCTCACGCTTTCCCATCTTCTCAAGAAGCTGAATAAGTGCTTCGGAGTTGCCGAAGTTAGCTTCGATTCCGCCAAGGTCCTTTTGCGACAGGATTCCGTTTTCGTAGCAGTCCATGGCAAAACCGGCGATGACTCCTGCGCTTATGGCGTCCATGCCGTAATAGTTAGCCAGTTCCATGCCTTTTATGATTGTATCTAAGCGGTCTATGCCGCAGTAGGGTCCCATAGCCCACAGCGTCTCGTATTCCATCCTGGTCATCGTTCCCTTGTAGGGTCCTTCGGGAACTACGACTTCGTGTTCGCAGCGCATGGCGCAGGAGCTGCAACCTATGATTTTCGCCACAAACCTCTCGTTCAGCACTTCGCCGCTTACCTTGTCTGCTTCTTCGAAATGGGCGTTGTTGTAGTTGCGTGTGGGCATGCAATACAGTGCGTTGTGGACAAGCACGTTTTCTGGTGTGCCAAGCGTCCTGTACTTTTGTGTTGCTGGTCCTTTCATGCGCTCATGGAATTCCTGGACCATTTCCATGAACTCGTCGGGCTTCGCTGGAACTATGTCGCGTGTGCCACGGACAGCGATTGCTTTAACGTTTTTGGAGCCCATTACTGCGCCTAATCCTGTGCGTCCTGCGGCTCGTGTTTTCTCGTTTATTATGCAGGCTATCCGCGAGAGCTTTTCGCCGGCTATGCCTATGGCTGCAACGCGTATGTAGTAGTCGCCTATGTCTTCTTTTATGGCGTCTTCGGTTTCGGAAGGTGACTTGCCCAGAAGTTGCGAAGCGTCTAACAGCTGCACTGAATCGTCATCTATCCACAAGTAAACGGGCTTTTCCGATTTGCCTTTGAGGATGACTGCGTCGTAGCCTGCTCTTTTCATTTCTGCTCCGAACGTTCCGTGTGCTACGGCTTCGCCGATTGCGAAGGTTTCGGGAGATTTGGCGACGAATGCGTGTCCGTTTCCGCCTGTGGGGAACATGGTTCCTGATATTGGTCCAAGCGCTAAAACGAGTGGGTTGTCTGGGCTGAAGGGTTCCACTCCTGGTTTGGAGTTGTCCAGCCAGAGGCGCATGCCTAATCCTATGCCGCCAATGTACTTTTTGGCGTAATCTTCGCTTAACTTTTCAACGCGGGTTTTTCCCGTGCTTAAGTCAACATAGAGAATTCGACCAGCGTAACCGTACAAACCGTTTGTTCCTCCATGTTTATGAAGTTAATTAGTCGGGTGAAAACTATATTAACTTAATGGGTTTTGCTGTTGAAAGTTGATGTGCGATTGTGCATGTTTTGCGGCTGGTGGCTTTGGGTTTGTTTGGGTGTGGTTTGGGGTTTTCTGGGTTGGGCAGCGGTGTTTTTCGGGTTAGGTGTACTGTTATGCTCGGAACAGTCTATAGCCCCTCTTTATATAGAAACTTTATATAGTTCTGAAGAGAGGATGCGGCTCTGATGTGCTCTGAAACTGTACCCCCCTCCCTTTTAAATAGGCGCGAACAGCCCTCTGCTGGTTTCTGCAATGAACCTCTATTAGGCGGCAAATATGCCTGGTTTTCCTGTGAATCGGGCGTAAACAGAATAGCCCAGAAATCGGTTCAAGCTGGCTCTCTGGCTTTTCACCTCCCCAAACCATCATCAAACAGGTACGCTCCTGCAAAAAACCCCAAAACAAAACAGCCCCATAAAAACCCTAACGAAATTCATCAATTTACAGCAGCAGATTCAGCTTAACGCTTTGACAGAAGCCAAGCCGTGTTAGAGGAGACGACAAAATAATAAATTACGGCTTCAAGGAGTGTTATAAGATAACGGAAATATATCCTTCTATTATGGACAAGACAATGTGATTGCACAACCCCAGACTATATTATGGGAATGCAATCAGACTGCATTCTCTTAAACAAAAGATACCGTTAGCTCTATGAAAAAGCTGATTGTTTGGCGCTATCCCCTTACCCTCTGGAAAAAGGTATGGAAAGGGGGTCAAAACAATTAGTGTTTCTAGTGCTGATTGATTTGGATTTAAAACTTTATAAGTACAAATATGTATATGTAAGGACGAAGTACTTATAAGTAGGAGTTGCATATATACTATGTATAAAGGCAAAATAATCTTCATCAATTCACACGCCTTCGATGGGATGAATGCCGAAAGGCCACCAATAAGGGTTAGCGATGTCGAAGAAACATTAAAGAATCCAGACAAAGTCAATGGTCGGCAATACATGAAGTGGATTGGAAACCGTACAATAATAATCTATGTGCAAGAATGCCCAGACTATTGGGATATTCGAAGCGTGTCATCTACAAGAAGAAAGATAAAATAAAAAGGAGGAAAAGAAATGAAAAAAATAAAGTGTCATGAGTGCAATAGTGAGATGAGCCCAGATATACTTTTCACTCATTTTCCAGAAGGGAAACTGCCTGTCAGAGGCTTTCGTTGTGAAAAATGTGGCTATGAATTGATTCCTCTGGACGAAGCTAAACGTGTACAGGATGAAGCGGAAAGACTTGGTCTCTATGGTGTTGCAAACCCGCTTACAGGGCGTCATATAACGAAAAGTGGAAACAATCTCTCAGTTTATATTCCAAGAGAATATGAGAAAGAACTAAACTTAAAACCAAAAACTTTGATAAGAATGTGGCTTCAAGGAGATAGAATCTGTATAGAACCCGAAACAATTTAGCCTTTTCTTGAAATCATTTATTTAAAGCTTTCAACTGATTTTTCTCTATATTAGGAATAATCTCACGTACTAGTCGCAAGGGGGGATAGACCCCTATGAAAATGTTTATCTTTTATCTTGAAGTCCAATTGGGTTGATTGGGCATGTCAAGGGCAAAATCAATTGAAGAGGTCGTTCAGAATTATGTTATTGGGGAAATTCAAGGCGCGTATAAGACTAAACGATATTGGATGAAACAAGGCTACGATGAAGCTCACGCAATCAAGAACGCCGTGAAATATGGCATAGGGCAGATTCCTGCTGAAATCGGGGGTACTTGTTACTTTGAAACAGCCGTGAAGATGTTCAGAGAGATCGCTGTCACATCCACAACTTTTGCAGACACCCTTGGAGAAGCTATGAATAAATTCAGAAATAATGCCTGACGCATAGCACACAACGCACGGCGCGTAAATTTAAAAGTTTTAGCGGCAGTTTCAATTGTGAATAACATGCCTTCCCAACCCACGCCCAAGGTTATTCACCTATACCAGAAATGCTGGATTGACATCGCCAAGATATACTATAGTGAATCATCCGACTCTGAAAGAGAGCTAGTTCAGAAATTTCTTGATGCCTCAGAAAAAGGTCAAGCGATATTTCCTCTGTCTATAGCCCATCTGGACGAAACAATAAGCATGGCTAATGACGAACGCAGGAACAGACTAGCGCATCTAATGGCGAAAATGGCGAAAGCGTATTCATTCCAACCATACATAGAACTCTTATCAGGAAAGAAATGCTAAACATTTTTCGAAGGAAACTAGGTCTCAAAACTGTTAATATTAGAGATTGTGTTTTGAAGAAAGGAGTTTCTCACTTATTGGGAGCAAAACCTGCGTTCATCCCTAAAAAGGGCGCTCCGAGTCTTGAGCCTCCTGAAAAAAAGAAAAAGAAACTATTTGCCTTTCTGGAAAGTCCAGAGGAATGGAATTTGCATTAAGACAAAAACCGCGCAACTACATTGACCGCGAGAGAAAAGCTGTAATTGCAAAAGTCGAAAAAATGTGGGCGTCAATAGCAAAAAGAACAAAATTAGATACAATATTTAAAACGGTTGTTTTAAGGTCAATTAGAGAATTAGCTGAGTTAATTTAGTCTTTAGAAGCATTGGAAAGCTAATTTCTAGCTTCCGCTTGAGAACTTGGGCGAAAAATAACTGTCAAAAGGCGCTATCCGCAATCCTCAAGCAAGAATTCCATGAATTTGTCGGGTAATGGATAGGTACAGCATCAAAAAGTATCATCATAGCCGTAAAAAGTGTGTGTGGGTTAGTTGGTGATTATGCTGGAATTTGAACTGATAAACTTTCAACAGTGCCGCGCTCACGCTTAAGCCAATAGAAGAATAAGGAGAACGAGCTCCTGCTTAATTGGTTTGTTGTGTTTGTTACTTGGCTGCCGCTTTTTTCTCTTTGGCTTCTTGGAACAGGTTCTTGACGGCGCTTATTCTGGATTTTTGGGCGAGTTCCTGTGCGTTGACAAATGTTAAGGCTTCTTCAGGGCACCATTTGACGCATTGCGGTTCGTCTAAGTCCTTGCAGCTGTCACAGGTGAACACCACTTTCTTCTCAGGATGCATCATCATAGCTCCGAACTGGCAGGCGCTAATGCACCAAGCACAACCGTTGCAAGCGTCCTCGTCAACCATGATTATCCCCGTGTTCTCCTCCTGAGACAACGCATCACGCGGACAAGCAGTCACACACGCAGGGTCCTCGCAGTGCCGACACGTAACCGCCAAGTTATTGAGCGGCCCCAAGCGTAGACCGCGGATTCTTGACTTCGTCGGGTTAAACGTGTTCTCCTTCGTCATTGAACACGCGTACTCGCAAACCAAACAGCCAATGCATTTTTCAGGGTCAGCCGAAACAAACTTGCGGTCTTGAGGACGCACCATCTAAGCTTTCCCTCCTTTCACCATAGGAGCGTATTCACCAAGATCCAACTCGTTAAGCTTCTCCACCGTCGGAACACCATCACTCGTCCAGCCTCTCGCCGCATAATAATCATCCAGTCCAATCTGGAGCTCCTCGTCGCTGACAAACATGCCCTTCGCCGGCCCATCCTCAGGCACAGGCACGTTCATTATCTTCCAAGGCAACGTATCATACGCCCTTGTACCTTTGCCCTCGCGAATATTGAAGAGTCGCGCGAGATTCTCTATTCTTTCGCCATCTTTATCCAGTTCTTCAGGAGTAATCGGAATGCCAGTAGCCAACGTGTAATAGTTCGCCAAATCCTTCAAACCGTCGTAATACGTGCCCCTCGAAAACTTGCAAACAATAAGCGAATCAATAATGTTGTACAGGTTTCCGTCACCCACAATCATCTTGCCCCTGCCCTTCTCAATCTTGAAACGATTCACCTTACCCTTCACGTCAGGCGAGTAGGCACCGTTTCTGAGGTGACAAGCACCACGGAACGAAACACTGAAACCCAACGCTGCAGTCTTCAGGGTTCTCAGGTCATAGCCTGGCAGCTCCAACCCTTTAATGTGGCAAGCGTACTTGTATGCATCACCGCCGATTATCTCAGCCGCCTTCGCAACGCCCTCAGCCAGCGCATTGCCAAGCCAGCCCTCCCGCTTGCCTATCTTATGAATAATCGCTATAAGCGCCTCAGCGTTTCCGAAACTAAGGTCTATACCATCCGCCTGCTCCTTCGTTATCACGCCATGCTCATAACAATCCATGGCAAAAGCAACGACCACGCCGATGGAAATGCCGTCCATGCCATACTCATTCACAATCCGCATAGCCTCAATTATCGCGTCCAACCGGTCAACACCACACAGCGGACCCATAGACCACAAACACTCAAACTCCAACCGAGAAGTCGCGCCCTGATAAGGCCCCTCAGGAACCACCGCAATATGATCACAACGCATGCCACAAGTCGCGCAGCCAACGATTTTCTTGACGAAATGCTCATTCAAGTACTCACCGCTCACTTTTTCAGCGCCTTCAAACTGAGCGTTAGTAAAGTTCCTCGTCGCCAAAGCTGACAGAGAATTCAAAACCAAAACGTTCTCAGGAGTTCCCAGCGTCTTATACTTCTTCGTGGCTGGACCCTTCATGCGCTCATGAATCATCTTCACGAACTCCTTGAACCCCTCCATGTCCGCCACGTTGACATCATGCGTTCCCCGAACAGCCACAGCCTTCAGGTTTTTCGAACCCATGACAGCGCCCATGCCTGTTCTGCCGATTGCGCGGAACTCATCGTTAATTATGCATGCTATCCGCGAAAGCTTTTCTCCAGCTTCACCGATTGCTGACACTCGAATGTAATAGTCGCCGAGTTCTTCCCTAATCTGCATGTCAGTCTCGTACGGCGATTTTCCCGTCATGTGCTCAGCATTCATAATCTTAACGTTATCATCATCAATCCACAGGTAAGACAACTTGTCCGCCTTACCAGTGATAATAATCGCGTCGTACCCCGCCCTCTTAAAGTCAGGACCAAAGAAACCGTGAGCCTTGGATTCACCCACGCCTCCAGTTGCAGGCGACTTAGAAACAACAGCATACCCGTTTCCAGCCGTGGGTCCCATCGTGCCGCTGAGAGGACCAGCAGCGAAAATGAGCGGATTATCCGGGTCGAACGGGTCTGTGCCCGGCTTAGAGTTATCCATGAGCAATCGAATGCCCAGCCCTATGCCGCCAACATAACTCTTGGCTATTTTCTCACTCAAAGTTTCAGTAGAAACTTTTCCAGTTGTAAGATTAACACGCAAAATTTTGCCAGCATAAGCGAACATTTAATTTTTCCCCTCGCACGTTTTATTGGCTTATATAGCTGACATAAAAAGTATATTAAGCTAATGGATTCCCAAGCAAAAAACCCATGTATAAATTCTTAACTTGATCTGACTGCGAACTTGATGCGAAACGCGGTTAAAACGGCACATTGCATGTTCGGAAGGCCACATTGCTTAAGAAATGATTATATAACGTTTTCAACATTTGTAGTTCTTGTCGCGTTAGAGGCGGTCACTGTTGAAAGTGACAGTTGACTATTTAGGCAGCATCAAACAAACGTTAGGCTTGAAACAAGCAGAAAAGGTCGAACTAAAAGACGACGCTTTAGTACGTGACCTGCTGTCTGTGCTTGCCGAAGAGCATGGTGAACCTTTTAAAAAAGCCGTTTACGAACCTAAAGACCTCGACTTGAAGTCTCTTCACATCTTGTCCGTAAACGGTTTATTGCTCAATCAACTGAGCGGGATAGAAACCAAACTCAAAGACGGCGACCACGTAATTTTGATGCCGGTTGTCACAGGCGGCTAAAAAGGCGAAAGCATTAAACTAGCAGCCCGCAATTCTACTTAATGGTGAGCATCTTGAAGAGGATAGACGCCTTAAAGCAGAAAGCCTTTAAGGCAGGCAAGTTTGACGGCTTCCTAATCTTTAACAGCGCCAACCTGACTTACCTCACTGATTTTTCCGGCGCAAGCGCATTGCTAATTCCGAAAAGCGGCGAAAACATAGTTTACGTTTACGGCGTCAACTATGAACAGGCAAAAACGGAAGGAAAAGCCTTCAAAGTGGAAATGGTGAAGCGCGGCGAAAATTTGATGGCTAAAATCGCGAAACAGGCTAAGACTTTCGAAATTAAGAAGCTTGCAGTGGACGTTTTAAACGTCGAAGGCTGGCGCGTCCTAGCCAAGTTTTTAGGAGGCGAAAAAATGCTTGCGGCTGACAACAGCTTCATTCGGGAGCTTCGCAAAGTTAAGGATGAAAACGAAATCGAGTTGATGCGCAAGGCTGCCGAGTTAACGAGCGAAGGCATGCGCGTGGCTTATGAAACTGTGGCGGCTGGCATGAAAGAGTATGAGGCGGCAGCGGAAATCGAGTACGCCATGCGGAAGCGGGGTTCTTCTGGCACTGCTTTTGAAACGATTGTGGCGTCTGGCGTTTGCTCGGCGTTTCCTCACGGCGGCTGCTCTGACAGGGAAATTCGGGAAGGCGATTTGGTGGTTGTCGACGTAGGTGCCACGTACAAGTTTTACCGGTCTGACATGACCCGAACGTTGGCGGCTGGGAACCCCTCGGAAAAACAAAAGAAACTCTACCAGACCGTGAAGGCAGCGCAGGAGAAGGCGCTTGAGGCAATGAAACCGAATGTTAAAGCAAGTGATGTTGACGCGGCTGCTAGGACAGTAATTGCGGATGCGGGTTACGGCGAGTACTTCGTGCATAGTCTGGGTCATGGTGTAGGCTTGGAAGTTCATGAACCGCCAACTTTAAGCCCTGACAGCGAAGATGTGCTGGCGGTGGGCAACGTGGTGACTGCTGAGCCTGGAATCTACCTTGTCGGGTACGGTGGAATCCGCATCGAAGACACTGTGCTGGTCGGCAAAAGTGGCGCGGAAAAACTCACCAGCGGACCTTACACGCTGGATGCCGAATAGCTGGGCAAGATTAAATAGCGTGTTTGCGCCATTAGCCTGTTGAAGGTGGCGTTTTTGGAAAAAGCAGCAGTCATAGTGATTGATATGCTTAATGATTTTGTGACTGGGAAACTGGAAGTTGAGCGAACCAAGTATATCATTCCGAACTTGAAACGGCTTGTTGAGGCTGCACGCGAGAACGGTGTTCCAGTTATCTACAGCAACGATGCGCATTATCCGCAGGACGTAGAAGTTACGCGTAAATGGGGGAACCACGCCATAAAAGGCACGAAAGGCGCTGAGGTTATTCCTGAGCTTAAGCCTGCAAAGGAGGATTATGTTGTGGAGAAGAGGACTTACAGCGGCTTCTTCGAGACGGATTTGGATTCGCTTTTGAGGAGCCTTTACAAGGGAGAAGGCGCAAAAACAGTCATCTTGGGCGGTTTGCACACGCACATGTGTGTCCGGCATACGGCTGCGGACGCTTTCTTCAGGGGATACCGCATAATCGTGGCTAAAGACGGCGTGGAAGCTTTCACGCAGAAAGACCACGAGGAAGGGCTGAAGTACTTGGAGAACGTTTACAACGCGAAGATAATGGCGGTTGACGAGATAATCAAGGAATTCAGCAAAACTTAGGAGGAAAGGGTATGGTGAAGGTTTTGGTGGTTTATGATTCTAAGACTGGGAACACTGAGAAGATGGCGTTGGCTGTGGCGAAGGGCGCTGAACAAGCAAGCGACGTCGAGGTGACGGTGAAGAAAGCGGGGCAAACGAGCCTTGATGATTTGCTCGCTGCAGACGCCATCGTCATGGGTTCGCCGACGTATTTTGGGCAGATGTCAGCCAAACTCAAAGCCCTAATCGACGAGTCGGTCAAGGTGCACAAGAAACTCGCCGGAAAAGTCGGCGCAGCATTCACCAACTCAGGCGGAACAGCCTCAGGAGCAGAAACCACCTTGCTATCGATCCTGCAAGCCATGCTCATCCACGGAATGGTAGTCTCAGGCAACGCTGCAGGCAGGCATTACGGCGTTGCGGTTGCTGGCGCTCCGAAACCTAAAGACCTTGAACACTGCGAGGAACTCGGCAGAAAAGTGGCAACCTTGGCAAAAAAACTCAATCCATGCTAGGGGCGTAAACACGGCTGAACTGATGCGCGATTTTTTTCTATAGCCCCCCTTTATATAGAAAGTTTAAATAGTTCTGAAGCTCCGCGGATAGTCTCCTCTACGGTTTCTACAGATTTGATGACTTGCTATTTTCCGTTGGACCCGTTCAAGCTGGTTTTTCTGGACTTCTCACAAAACTTTGGACTCTCTTTGCTGCTAAAATTATCCCGAGAATTGCTAAGCCAGTTAATACGATGGCTCCGCCGGGAGCAGCATCGATAAGAATTGACACGAACAAGCCTGACACTACTGTAATGAGCCCGATTATTGGAGAAAGGATAACAGTCTGCCGAAATGACTTTGCTAATTGGATGCTTGTAAGTGCAGGCAAAACAAGAAGTGCAGCAATCAGTAAAACGCCTACTATGGGTATCGCAACAATCACAGAAATCCCTGCCAACACACTAATGAGATAATCAAAGACCCAAGTTTTGATGCCCGCGGCTTTAGCTTGGGTTTCATCAAAAGTTATGTAAACCAACTCTTTAAAGAACAGAAAAATAATTCCCAACGTGATGCCGGCAACAACCGAAGCAGCGATTATCTGATCAAAACTTACTAGCAGAACACTTCCGAAGAGCAAGCTCTCAAGACTGATGCCAAACCCCCTAGCGACACTTAACAAGACTATGCCGCCGGCAAGACCAAGTTCAATGAATACTGCTATGGCCGCGTCGCCAGAAATCTTTGCGGAACGCATTGCCTTCGTTATACCTAATGAACCCAAAACAACAGTAACACCGCCCACCCAAAACGGAACGATGCTGAGATAGTATCCTAGCGCTAGGCCTCCAAAAGCTGTGTGCGCTAAGCCGTGGCCTATTAGCGAAATTTTCTTCAAAACAATAAAGATGCTGAGTACGGAACTGAGAACTGCGATTATTATGCTTATTATGAAGGCGCGTTGAATGAAGCCTGCCTGAAGCAGATCTAAAATAGATTCAAGGATGATCACTGTGATCCATGAGCTCCACTGGGTGGTCATACACTTTGTGAATCTCAACGCTCGCTGAGAAATCTGCGTTTTCGCCGCAGAAAAACTGCGACCTGTTTATGCAAAGAACCCTGTTCGCTATCTTTGTTATTACGCCCACATCATGAGAAGACAAGATGACAGTTATTCCTCTTTCCCTGTTTAAGCGCTCAAGTATTTTGTAAAACTCGCTTTTTGAGGTGGTGTCTACGCCGCTTGTTGGCTCGTCTAGTAAGAGCAGTTTTGGCTCAGCAACCATGGCTTTTGCCAGAAAAACACGTTGCGACTGCCCTCCAGAGAGTTGACCTATTTTTCGGTCTTTAAGTTCGTATATTCCAAATAGTTTCAGCGTTTCCTCAACTTTCTGTCTGTCTTGTGCTCCAACGCCGTGAAGTAACCCTGCATGAGGAGTTCTTCCAATCATGACTGTCTCATAGACGCTGAAGGGCAAGTTTGGGTCTCGGGCTTGCGCACTCTGTGGAACATAGCCGACGTATTTGAGATTTTTACTCAACTCTTGGCTGCCAAATAGTTTCACCGATCCGCTCGTGGGTTTTATCAGCCCTAGAACTATTTTTAGAAGTGTTGATTTTCCGGCGCCGTTGGGTCCTATAAGTGCTATCAGGTCTTTCTGGTTTACATCTATATTTATGCCGTCGAGAGCCAAGACTCCGTTAGTATACTTAACGCTGACATCTCGAATTTCAACGATTGGTTTAGCTTGTTCCAACATGACTCAATGCCAATCCAATATTTGCTATGTCCCTTTGCATCAAACTGATGTAGTTTTCCCCTGCAGCCTTGTCTTGGGTTGTCAATCCTTCAATGGGGTCCATCTGTATCAGTGTGGCGTTCGTTTGGCTGCTGATTGACTGTGAGATAGCTGGGTTTTCAAGTGATTCGTACCCCACGTACAGGAGGTGGTATTGATTGATGGCGTTGATGACGTTTTGGATGTCGCTTGGTGTGGGTTCCTCTTCGAATGGCCCCAAAATGGGAATTTGAGTGATGTTATATTGGTTAGCGAAGTAGCCGAAGGCTTCATGGAAAGTTACAAAGTAGCGAGTCGCGACCTTTGTTGTGGCGTTTATTGCTTCAGCATTTAAAGTGTCGAGTTTAGCTTCGTAGGTTTGCGCATTTTGGGTGAAGTATTGGCTGTCAGCGGGGTCAGCCTGGATTAATCCTTGAAGAATATTGTTGACCTGCTGTTTTGCCAATACAGGGTCAAGCCAGATGTGCGGATCAACTGTTTCGTTGTTTCTCTGGAATTCTGGCGATACTGGAAGGAGTTGGATTCCTTGGCTTGTGTCAACTTGAATCAGTTTTGTGTTTCCCGATGCGCTAACTATCTCTTGGATCCAAGGTTCTAGTCCAGCTCCGTTGTAAATGAGTACGTCTGCGCTTGCAACTTCCGCTATGGAAGAGGGCGTTGGTTCAAAATCATGTACATCAACAGTTTCTGGCACAAGGATTGAGACGTTAGCTTTGTCGCCGCATACGTTTTGGGCGAAATCGTATAAGGGGTAAAATGTTGCAAGCACTTTTAACGTTGAACTTGCCTCAGGTGCTGGGCGACTTGAAAGGTACACACCAACAAAGGTTCCTATTACAATCAATACAACCAAAACCGCGATGATGGCATAAGTTGTTTTTCGCATGGAACACCCTTCCTTTAAAAGCATTGCCAAGTTGTTATTAAATTTTGTCTTTTTTTTAATAACACAAACCTGTTTTAAGCTTGTTGCCCTCAACCAAAAACTTACAACAACATATCCACCAATAGAAAACAGAATCCCGCAAGGATAAACCTCACATCCTAATCGCCTAATAATCTTATTAGAATGAAACAACACAACAATAGAAAGCAGGTGAAGATATGAGCATAATCAGCGTTTCATTGCCTAAGGAACTACTCAAAGAGTTAGACGCCATTCGTGGAGAAGAGAAATCCGCGACAAGATCTGAGGTGCTTAGACAAGCCGTCCGCAGTTACATAATCGAGTATAAAGAACTTGATAAACTCAAAGGCAACGTAATCGCTACCATAACAGTCCTTTACGAGAAAAAAGAAAAAAACGAGGAACTTTTTAGGCTCCAGCATGAATTCAGCGACATGATCACGGCATACCTTCATTCGCATCTAACTGACACTAGCTGTCTAGAGGTCATGGTAGTCAAAGGACCGTCAAAACGCCTGAAAAACCTTGTCGATGGTCTAAAGGCAAACAAGCCAGTTAAACAAATAAAAGTCTCTATTATGAAAGCCAACTCGGCAGAATAACTCGGAAAAGCGATGTATCCTCCGCACAGAGGTAGATTGAAACGGAACAAACCAGATCCGCTTGGAAAGTCTTGTCACGAAAAAATCTTGCAAACACGTTGATGTGGTGGGCCCGGGGCGATTTGAACACCCGACCAACAGGTACCTCAGTGCCAAAGAGGCACTTATGAGCCTGGCGCTCTAGCCTGGCTGAGCTACGGGCCCGCGTGCTGTGCTTCGTTTATTATTGCTGTTTCCGACCGAATTTAAACGTTTTCCGCAGCTTCGACATGCTTGCGGCTTATGTCTTCATCCGCTCGTAGTGGTACAAGTATTCCTGCGCGTAACCCGCATATTCCCCGAAGTACCGTCTGCCAAAGGCGTTGAGCTGCGCGTAA
>CAZWPI010000033.1:4559-14167 GCA_964636055.1 uncultured Candidatus Bathyarchaeia archaeon | reverse complement strand
AATACACAAACATCTTACAGTATGTATTTTCCTCGATAATTCCCTAAGTGACGCCTTAGTTGACGCTAATAGTGACGATGTTGACGACCACATTGACGATTTCAAAGTTGACCACACAACTTATTTGACGATGGCTAAAACAGAATTTTTAGAGAAATCTCAGCTGAAGAACTACATAAATCTCAAGTTTATTATGTTTGGTCATGTCCAAGGTTCATAGACGACAGAGAAAAAGGGGTGGCTTATGAAGCAGATGTTTAGTTTCTTCAATCTTTGGGACGTTCGATAGTGTTTTAATCGCTTTAAGGGCTTTTGAGCAAGTCTTGATAGAGGGAATAGGCTTCTTCTGCGGTTTTGGGGTCTGAATCTTCCATCTGTTTGTACAGCCATTCTCGGATCTCGCTGGCGTTTGTTTCGTATAGTTTCTTGAGTTCGCCTATTAGAAGGTCGGATATTCTCCCGAACCTTTCGTCACTTTTGAAGGCTTTCTCGTACTTTTCTTGGATGAGTTTGAGCATCTCTGCGTTTGTGAGCATTGTTCTTAAGCAGTCGAAGGCCGTGCTTACCGCGCTCCCCTCATATTTATGCCGGTCTGCGCCTATTAGGTCGGCGAGTCTTTCGGAAAAGAGTTCGTTAATCTTTTTCGTAATCTGCTTTTCTTTAGCGACAGAAGCGTTTTGAAATATTATGTTTATGCAGTCTGCGATTTTTCCCATGTTGTGGTTTCCATTCGTATTAAACTGTTCGATTAAGTATTGCCATAAATCGTCGCCTAACTTCCAGACGCGTGTGCTGTGACACAAGATGGTAAGGTCTTGAAGGGCTGCTTTAGCAACCCACCTACTCTTTGAGCTGAGTTTCGTTCTTAAGTCCTCCCAGTATTTTCGATCAGGCTCTGTAAGCTTGACTGGCGTAGGCTCTGCTCGTTCAAGTTTTTGGGCGAGTTCAACCGCTTCTCTCCCAAGCGCTGTTAAAGAATAGGTCTTACGTCTCTCGCCGTTTTTCTGTGTGAACCCTGCAAGTTTGGCTTCTTCGAGTTCGTGGAGTTGCTTGGATACCTCAGGGGGTCTCTTTTCGAGTGCAGTGGCCAACTCCGTTACATAGTAATCCTTTTCATAAAGCTTCTCTATGAGAGACCAACGCTGACCAACGATTTTTATGAGCTTGTTTGTTTCCATTTCACATGACCTCATGTTAACATATTTTGAAATATTAGGTAATTATTTAATTGCAAAAATCTTATAATAAACTTTTCCCCTAACATTGATTAACAGGTGAGAAAAATTAAGCAGACACAAGTGCATTTCTGGATCCTCGAAAATCTGTGGCGGCAGTTCCTAGAAATATTTTCTGGTCTAGGTTACTCTACGAAGTCAGAGTTCTTCAGAGACACCGTTAGAAGGGCGGTACAAGAGGCGTCAGAGATTGAGAGCCATCAGCGGGCGATTCGGGTAGCCGAGAAATGTGATACGCAGCGTCTGAAATTTGGTTTGGAGAAAGGTTTAGGTCAAGGCGAGCAGAATGCTGCGAAAACGCTGAAGGGCAAGGTTGTTGAGGTTCATTTTGACATTCCTGAAGAACTTTGGAGGCGTTTCCTGGCTGTACTTCCTGCTCTTGGTTATTCTTCTGCGTCAGAGTTTTTTCGTGCTAAAATTAGGGAAGCGATAAGCTTGAATCGGGGCTCGTTTGTCTGAGGGAGGCTTTCGGCTTCTTGGAGCGGAAGAAAAAGCTGAAATCGTGAAGAGGTTGAGGAATTGGAGGGTAACCATTCCAGCATATCTGAAGCAACTAAAGAGCAGCCAGCTCAACAATCATCTATGCTCAACCATGATCAATGTGGTTATCCACGCTCTACTGAAAAGGTGAAACGCCAGAGTAAACAATTTTGACAGAAGGGTGAAAAAAATTGTGAGCGAAGCCGGCGCTGTTGTTTGTCCTCAATGCGGCAGTCAAAGGCTCTATCGAGACGGTTGGAGACCTCTTTCCAGCGGAGAATCTGTTCAACGTTATCTCTGTCGGGACTGTGGTTTTCGTTTCTCTCTTGGAAGAGCAGACGGCGTTAGAAATAACATTCTTAAGCCTGTCAGGCGACATTGTAAAAGCAGCCAATTATGCGTCTTAAATGAGGCGAAAAAATTGGACACTGCAACAGAAACCAAGACTGTTGCGGGTAAATCTCCACTGGACCAGCAAACACTCAAGGGCGAACTCTTAGAATTCGAGTTCTGGATGCAGAAACAAGGCTACGCTGAACCAACCGTGAAGCATAGAATAATCAGGCTTCGAATGTTAGCCAGAAGAGGTGCCAACCTGTTAGACCCTGAAAGCGTCAAGACAGTGATAGCATTGCAGAAAACATGGTGCGACGGCACAAAAGCCAACGTTGTAGACGCCTACACGTGCTTCTTAGAAAAAGAAGGATTAACCTGGAACCCGCCACGATACAAACGTCAAGAAACTATACCGTTCATTCCCAGCGAAGCAGAGCTAAACATGCTCATAGGTGCGTGTGGAAAAACTTTAAGCATATTCCTTCAAGGACTGAAAGAAACCGGTGCTGACCCTGGCGAGTTAGCGGCCATAACAAGCAAGGACATAAACAAAGAGGCAAAAACCATAACGCTGAATCATCCGGTAAAAGGTCATAGACCGAGACTCTTAACGGTGTCGCAAGAGCTGATAAACCGACTTGAACCACTGATGAAGGAAAGCGGAAGGCTATTCGATGATGAGCAGCTACGGCGCGCGTTTCTGTACAAGCGAAGGGCAATGGTTCACAAACTCTCAAATCCGCGCTTGAGAAACATAACCTTCACCACGTTTAGACACTGGTTCGCAACGATGGAATACCACAGGACAAAAGACATTCTGCACGTGCAAAGGCTGTTAGGGCATAAGAACATTCAGAACACGCTGATCTACATAGACCTGGAAGCTGCGCTCTTCGGCAAATCAAGCGATGGCTTCACTGTGAGAATAGCCCATGACGTAGGCGAAGCCGCAGCTCTAACCGAAGCTGGCTTCGAGTACGTCACGGGAGAGTACAGCGATGGCGGAAAGATCTTCAGGAAATGCAAGTAGCCAAGATTAGTATGGTTCAGTAAAAAGCATGGAAAGTTTAAACATGTTTAAACAATCCATACATAAAACTTATTTGTCGCACGAGTTTTCTGTGCTTAGTTTAAAGGAAAAGGGGTACGATTGAAAACCTTAAATGTTGTAGCCTTCGCGTTAAATGCGGCGCTGTACGTGGCTGCAGGTATTCTGTTTTACTCGGTTCTGCCTTTAAGCTTTGGGCAGGTACGATTTTGGCCTCAGGTCATAATCCCAGCGGTTTTCGCCGTGGTTTTTGGTCCATGGGTTGGTGGTTTAGGTGCGGCATTGGGAATATTCGTAAATGACCTTGTGCTGAATAACAACCCAGTTTTGAGTTTAATGGCGGGAGTTACCGCCAATTTTGTAGCCTTCTGGCTTATAGGCTATATAGCAAACAAGAAGCCACAGTGGAAAATTTCAGTAACAGCTTACGGCCTGGTTACCGCTTTGCTCATGTGGATAGCTTACGTTTACACGGAACTCGTTTATGTTGGAATAGTAGCCGCAAGCTATGCAATCTTCTTAGTTGTTGTTGTTCTTGCCATGCGAAACTCAAAATGGCAGAGTTACGAGATAGGCTGTGTGACTGGCTTGCTCGTCGGCAGCGCCATAATTGGTCTCATGGTACCTGTTTATTTGCAGTATTTTGCCCCATCAGCGATAGCTCTTACTGTTACTAGCGTTTTTGCATACTTTATCTGGACGTTCACAACTGAAATTCCATTTCTGATAGTTTTAGGACCACCGATTATCTGGGCAGTTTATAGGGCATTTCCAAGATTCAAGATTGAAGAAAGACCAAGGGAGAAGCAGTGAAAAAAACTGTTAAGGCTTCAGCACCCGCAGGAATTTCTAGTTTTTTTGAAATCTGCGACAGCACAAGCGACGGAAAGCCCATCGCGGACTTGGAGCGGGTTGGCTCCAGAGGTGGCGGTTTCGGAATCCAAAAAGGAGTTTTAACGGAAGTTACTGTTTCAGAAACAAAAATAAATTGTATCCACGTTTTCATTAATGGAACACTCGCGCCAGAAGCCGATACGACAAAGACTGTTCTGCAAATGCTACTTAGCAGAGCCGAAAGAGCCTACAATGTCGTTGTTAACCACGAGGTCGAAGTTCCCATAGGAGCAGGTTTTGGCACTAGTGCTGGCGGAGCCTTAACAGCTGGTTTAGCGCTTTCAAAAGCTTTAGACTTGCCGTTAACTTTCAACCAGATTGGCAGAATAGCGCATGTTGCTGAGGTCCAGTGCAAAACTGGCTTAGGCACCGTCGGTCCATTGATGCTTGGTGGTTGCGTGCTAACGGTTGAGCCAGGCGCGCCAGGAATAAGCGTCATCGACCGCATACCACTAAGCGATAAGTACATGATTGTAGCGGGAGTTTTCGGGTCCACGCCGACAAAGCAGGTGCTGGCTTCAGCTGAGAAGCGGCGTGCGGTTAACCGTTATGGGCGAAAGACGTTGGAAGCGATTTTGGCTGAGCCTTCCGTGGAGAACTTTATGGCGTGCTGCCTAGACTTCGCGGAGAAAGCAGGGTTCATGACTGCAAGAGTTAGGCGGCTGGTGAAGTTGGCTGAAAAGGCTGGTGCTGTGGGCGTGGCACAGAACATGGTGGGCGAAGCGGTTCACGCGCTTGCACTTGAGGAAAACGCGGGAGAAATAGCAGAAGCTTTTAAGCAGGTTTTACCCAACGAGAAAATCCTTGTGGCCAAAATTGACTTTCAAGGTGCTAGGCTGATAGGACATGAAAAAGTTTAGAAAGGTGGCAGTTGGCGGAACCTTCGACGAATTCCACAGAGGACACAAGGTTTTGCTTATGAAAGCCTTTGAGATTGGTGAACATGTTTTGATCGGTTTGTGCTCTGACGGGTTCGTGAAGAAAATGGGCAAGCCACATGTGACAGCGTCTTTCAAGGAAAGGCTGAAAGAGTTAAAGGCTTTTTTGGAGGCGTTGAACCTGAGTGATAAGGCGGAGATTGTTCCTCTAAACGACCCTTACGGCGTTACAGTAACTGACAGGTGCATAGAGGCTCTGGTTGTGAGTGAAGAAACTGAAAAAACGGCCATGAAAATTAACCAAAAACGAAGCGAAGCGCGACTGCCACCGCTCACGATAGTTACAATAAGCATGGTGCCTGCAGAAAACTGTAAACCTATCTCTACAACGAGAATACGCGAAGGCGAGATAGACCGCGAAGGTCACTTGCTGACGAGTTCTAAAAGTTGCCGTTCCAAGTAACGCTAATGATATGGGGAATCATAGTTTAGCCATGCCAGCTTTGAGGCTTATAAATTTCTTCTCGCCACTTTCGTTCCCAACTTGCCCATCCAGTTTTCACTAAGCCTTCTCTCAAGTGAGGTATCTCAGCAACCCATTCGAGCAGCGTCCAGAAACGTCTCTTGCTTTTAAGCAGTTCTGCAGGTACGCCTGCTTCAACACACCATCTCACGTAGCCTCTTTGAACCATCTCCTGAAGCTCGCCCGTGGCATCGACCTTTTCAACTTTGAATCCTCGGTTTTGCAGGTACCTGCGCACGCTGGAGAGAACGTATCCTGAGCTAACCTTAAAGTGGGTTTCCGCGTCTGGTTGCATGACTGCGATAATTTCTTCGGCAATTTTCACTGCGTCGTCCAAGTATTTTTTAGCCTTGAAGTTTGGCGGCTGGAAGGATGAGGTGGGGATTCTGCGTTCCATGTAACGCGGGTCTGGAGGTTTGAGCGCACCGATCACTACGCCTAACAGCAGATCGCCCCATCCCGCGTCGTCTATTATGATCTCTTTTGGGTAAGTAAAGTGGTCCAGCGTCACACCCGTCACCACAGACTCAGATATACTATACGCTGTGTCTGTTTTTCTATTTTTTTGCTTGCGTTCACTCGGAACTCATGGAACATTGAATTTTTACATGTGGAGAAAGAAAAATAGTCAAAAGAGAAAAAGGAGGGATTACCAGAGTTTTATTGGGCCTAAACGTTTTTCGCGTTTCCGCAGGAATGCGCTTTCTACTCCAGTCACAACAGCCGTCACTGAAACGGAACCTTTTAGTTCCTTGTCAACTCTTGCGCCCCAGATGGTCTTTGCCTTTGGCGGCAGCGAGCGTTTCATGATCTCAGCGGCGTGGTTGACTTCAAACAGTGTCAGGTCTTCTCCGCCTGCAACATGGATGAGTAAGCCGCGGGCTTTTGTCACGTCTTCGATGTCGAGAAGTCGGTCGTTTAAGGCTTTTTCAACGGATTGCTCCACTCTGCCGTCTCCGAGGCCGTCGCCTATTCCTATGGACGCTAGCCCTGCCCCTGACATTATTGCTCTTAAATCCGCGTAGTCCAAGTTGATTAGGCTTGCAGTCGTTATTGTTTCGGTGATGCCTTTGACGAATTTTCCGATTGTGGTGTTGGCTACGCCTAAGGCTTCTCTGAAGGGCAAGTTTCCAGCTACTTTGACGAGTCGGTTGTTGTCAACGACCACGACGGTGTCGCATGCTGATTTCAGTCGGTTCAGTCCTTTTTTGGCAACTGCCATTCTGGCTGTTTCAACGTCGAAAGGAAGTGTGACTACGCCTACTACCAGATGCGGTAATCCTGACCCTGAAAACTTGTGGCGCAACGCTTCGGCCAAGCCCATTATGGCGCCGGTTCCTGTTCCTCCGCCTAGACCTGCCACTAAGAATATTATGTTGGCGTTGGCGATTTCGTTGATGACTTCGGTTGAGGTTTCTCGTAGGGCTTTTTCGCCTATTTCAGGGTAGCCGCCGCAGCCAAGTCCTTTTGTTAGTTTCTCGCCTATCAGAATTCTCTTGTCGGCTCTGGTGATTCTAAGGTGATTAGCGTCAGTGTTCACAGCTACAAGTTTGCCGCCTGTTATGCCTTTTTCTTTGACCCATGTTAGAACGTTGCATCCGGCCCCTCCGAGGCCCACAGCTACCACGCTGGGTGTTGCCATTCTGGCGAATTTTTCGATTTTTTCGTCTTGGGTTTCTTCTGGCATTCCTGTTTCTGAGTATACTTGTTCAGCTTGCATTTATTTCACCTCTGTCTGTAGTATATGAGACGCGCAAACTAATAAATATTACGTCTTACGAATTAATACAGTTTTCGAAATATCCCTTATAAAAACACAAACAATTCTAAACAACCAAAAAAAGGGGGAACCAAAATGAACAAAATCGAACTCATGCAACAATTCATGAACACCTTCGTCGGAAACAACTTCCACCTACTCATAAGGGAAAAAGAAGGCACCTACAAAGTACACACCATTGAAGTCATTCAAAAAACGGATGACACCTGCCCAGTTAATGAAATTCCAGTAGGCGACTACTTTCTCCATCTAATTGCCGCAAACCAGTACGGCAACGACGCTTCGATGCTCTGCAACTGGAGCGAGGAACTACTGCAGAACCTGCTGAGCGCATACAAAGAAGCCAAAGACGCAGAATTTTCTCACATCACAATGTGCAGGGATACGCTTTCCGGTGACGCTGACAAGTGGCTTCTGCTGTGGGGCAAAGAACTGTTCGAGCATGGCACAACTGGCGGTGAGTATGTTTCTGCTGGAAACGCCGGCTAACAGAGATCATTTTTCCCCAACTTTTTGTGTGATTTATTTCTTAAACTTTATCGCAGTATTGTGGACGGCGCTGAATCTGCGTTTCGAGTTTCAAGGCTTCGCTGAATTTACGGTCCGCTTCAGATTCAGAATCATATTCTTTAATTTATGCATGTTTTGAATCCAAATTGCAAATTTTACCGATACATATTGTAATTGTAATTTCACACATATTAAATATGATTTCTGGATTCGTATGATAAATGCAGATATAACGATAAGGAGAAAGCTTCACATTGTCAGACAAAAAAAACAACAACTCTAAAAAAACCGAAGAAGACCAAGAAGCACCCACGCCGCCTCCAACCGAAAAACAGGAGGCCGCTCCCACAGGGAACGAGCTCAGCCAGCTACGAGCAGACGTTGACCACCTATCAGACGACCTGCAAAGCACCGTAGGTGAGCTCAAGAAATCCATCGTGGACATCCGCTCCGCAGTCAGCGAAATCGAGAACCCCTTCAACCTTCTAAGAACCATCTCAAACGAAAAAGACGTGAAAAAACTAAACGGCGAAAGAATGCCTTCAGGAGTCAAATCCCTCATTTTAGGAAACGCACAAGAAAACCTCGCCGAGGAAGCCGCAGAGGCGCCTAAGCCGCAAGCAGTCAAACCTCAACCAGTTCAGGAACCTGAACCTCAACCCCCTCAAGCTCCCCAAACCCCGCCCAAAACCGGAACCCAAAAACAAACACCCCAAACAGCCCCTCAACCAGCGATTCAGTCACAGCCGCCTAAAACCAACGTCGCGTACGTAGACTGGATATGGAACCTTCTGGACTCGGGATTAAAAGCAAACGACATCCACCAGCTTGCGTTTTCCTGCGAGTTGATGTGCTACATGCCCGCCCAAACCAGCGAGTTCATCTACTCCTTGGCGGTTGCAGCGGAAAAACTCCGAGAAAAAGGCCTCACCAAGGGGCACTTGCTGCTTAACCTATACAAAGCCGCTGCAATCTCAAAAGCCAGCATGGGCTGGGAAGACATGGAGGCTCTTATCGCTATAACTGAAGACCAACTGAAACGGACGAAACCATCGAAGGGTGCTGAATAATGGGCTTCTCCGTAACATTAACTCACATAATCATGGTCATCGCTTCCGTCTGCTTAGCAAGCGCTTTTTCCGCATACGCCTTCTACACAGGCAACGTTGTACAAAACGAGCTAATGCAGAACGTCAACGACGCCAAAAGAATGACCAGCCTCCAACTAGACATAGTTTACGCGACAGTTGACAATTCCACAAGCCCTGCGCACTTCGTGATTTACGCCAAAAACATCGGCAACCTTCCCTTCAGCGAATTCAACTTCCTCGACGTCTACGTGGGCGAGTACTGCCAAGCCCAACTCTACACCTACAACGCGACCGCTGATGCTGGAAGCGGAAAATTCAACCTCACAGACGCCAACGGCAACGGAATCTGGGAACCACGAGAAACCTCCACCATCTCCGTTTACCCAGCAAGCGAAATCAACGGAATAACATTCGAGGCGAGGCTTGTTCCCTCCAGAGGAATCGGAAGCAGCTTCCTCTTTCCCGCACCAGCATCTTGAGGTGAGCAACCGTGGGTTTTTCAGTGACCTTGGCTTCAGCCATTGTCCTAATCGGGTTCATAGCAATATTCGCTTCGTTCACCACCGCCCTCTTCCAAGGCGTAAACGAACTCTCCACTATTGCTCACGAATACGTAAACCGTGAAAGAGACAGAATCGACGTTCAACTGCAACTAACGGTTGACAACGTGACCGCTTCTTCATGTTCTGTCACCGTGAAAAACACAGGCTCAAAACCCATCTTCCTGAGAAGCCAAAACGGGTACAAATGGAACACCCTCATGGTTACTTACGGAACGGGTTCCCAATGGCAATCATACCCCATCGAAGAATACGAAATACTGGCTGTCCGCG
>CAZWPI010000033.1:0-4459 GCA_964636055.1 uncultured Candidatus Bathyarchaeia archaeon | reverse complement strand
GGTTCCCAATGGCAATCATACCCCATCGAAGAATACGAAATACTGGCTGTCCGCGTCTCAGGAACAAACAGCGCCTTCAACCCGAACACTCACAGCTACGTAAATTCCGGAGAAGAAGTAAGCTTAGCGTGCAACATCCCAGCTGGAGCGCCTGAAATTCAGTCAGGGGCGGTTGTTTCCGTGACGTTTGCTTCTCATTACGGCGTAACCGCGTCAGGGGAGGCTGTCCTAGAACAATGAAAGTTGTATGTCTTGGAATTTCAGAATTAGACCGTGACCTAGGCGGTGGAATCCCCACTCCAAGCCTTATTTCTATCGAGGGCGATTATGGCTCTGGAAAAACAGTTCTTGTTCAGCAAGTCGTCTACTCAATGCTCAAGAATGGACTAAAAGTCTGCGTCGTGTCCAGCGAAGCCACGGTAAAAGAGTACCTCTCGATGATGGAATCCGTTAAACTTGACGCTTACAATTATTACCTTTCTGGGCAATTCAATATTTATCCCTTACATGTTGAGGGCGGAAGATGGAGCGAATTACTAAGCTCATTTTTCTTAAGGGTGACCGCCAACTTTTTAGAGCTTAAGAAACAACATTACGACGTTGTCATTGTTGACAGCCTGAGCGTTTTAACCGTGGACACTGCTCCACATGAGTTTTTGACGTTTATCACTCGAGTTAAAAACTTGGTTTCAGACGGTAAGACAGTCCTTATTACTTTTCATCCATCGTTTCTTTCAGAAGAGTCTATAATGAAGCTTAGAGCTAGCTTCGATGTTTATTTTGTGCTGAAAAACGCGAGCATTTCGGGCATAGACGTCAAAGTGCTGCGCATCGTGAAGCTATGGGGAGTGAGCGGCGAAAGGAAAAGCGCTATCTCTCTCGAAATCAACCCGCATATAGGTTTGCGAGTCATGCCTCTGAGCGGAGTGAAGATTTAGGAGCACTTCTTATGCCAAGCAAACTGAAATTGCTTCCAAAAAATTTCAACTTCAAAATGGAATCGGCGAAGGTCAAGGCTGAAGAAGAGAGCTGGCTTTTCAAAAAAACCCTCTGTGAAAACTTGGAAAGTGCAATGAAAGAGCATCCGTACTTAGCTGCCTACATTAAAGATTTGCCTGAGGCGCCAAAATATACGGTTAACCTCGACCAAGAACATTTCGAGGAAGAAGTCAATGTACTCTATCCATTAGGCCTAGGTATCTATGCTCACATCACCGTTGGGGGAGAAAACAGCAGATACAACCTCATAGATCCCGCAAAGCCTGAACACAAGCTGCTGGATGAAATGGAAGCCGCGGTCGCCAGACTCGTGGAAGACAAAGAGTACGGTGAACAAAAAGAAAAGATACTGGCATCTCTTTTCAGACGAGCAATCAAGAGCAAGATGGTGAAAATTCCAAAAGGGACAGACGAAAACATTCTGCTGTACCACTTTTTGAGAGAAAAGGTCGGACACGGATTTTTAGACGGTTTTTTAGCAGATCCGACGCTTGAGGATATTAGCATTCCAGGCGCGGGGAACGTCTTCGTCTATCATAAAATGTTCGGCCAATTGGAATCAAGCGTAGAAGTTACCCATGATGCGATCAATAATCTCCTCCGAAACATATCAGAAAGATACGGGAAGGTTCTAAGCTATTCGCATCCGATAATTGACATTCACCTGCCTGACGGTTCAAGGCTTAACATTGTTTTCGGCGAGGACATAAGCCTGAGAGGAAGTAACTTTACTATTCGCAAGTTTCCCAAAGATCCTATTTCAGTCGCGCAGTTAATCAAGTGGCACACGTTTACGGCGGAATTGGCTGCATACCTGTGGATACTCTTCGAGGTGGGCATCTCGGCCATAATCTGCGGGGAGACAGCCTCAGGCAAAACCACAACACTGAATGCCCTCACGGGCTTCATCAATTCCGACTCAAAAATCATCAGCATTGAAGAAACGCCTGAGATCAAGGTTTGCCACAAGAACTGGATCAGAGAGGTCACACGGCTGCACACTGGAGTGCAGGTCACCATGTTTGACCTACTAAAGGCTGCTCTTAGACAGAGACCTGACTACATTATTGTTGGTGAAATACGAGGTGAAGAAGGCAGAGTTGCCTTTCAAGCTGTCGAGACAGGTCATCCAGTGCTGTCGACGATGCACGCGGGAACCCTTGGGCAGCTCTTTCAAAGACTTACCTCTCACCCGATTGACGTGCCAAAAACACACATAGATGGCTTGAACTTGGCCATTTTCCAAGCTAGGATGGAGCGTGGGAAAAAATTCATTCGCAGAGTCGTCTCGATCAATGAGGTCATCGGTTATGAGCCTGAAGAAGCTAGGTTGAACTATTTGCCAGCGTTTATGTATGATGCGGATATGGATCAATTTCGTTTTTTGGGCTCAAGTTACCATATGGAAAGTAAGGTTCTCGCTTTCAGGGGGTGGGGGAAAGAGCGGTTGAAGGAACTTTATGACGAAGTACAGGTTAGAGCTGAAATACTCAATTTTCTTGCTGAAAACTTCCCGTCTTACTCGGATGTTTGGAAGACTGTCATTGCTGTTCGAAATGAGGGTGTGTGGACGGTGCACCGTAGGATAAAAGAGATGAAGGTTCCTTGGAAACAGTAAAATCCAAAAAGTTTCTTTTCACACTGGTTCCTTCGGTGCTTTTCTCGGTATATTATGTCCTTACTGGAAATATGTTTGAAGCAATAATCAGCTTTGCCACCGGGATAGCAATTCTGTACGCATTGAAGTATATGGAGAAGAAACGTGTCAAAACCAAAATTGACTACAACCTTACTACAGTTATTTTCCACATGTATGGGTTGGCGCTCGGCGAAACGACGCCATCAGACTTGGTGAACACTATTGCTGATAACAAGGAATACGGGTTTTACTGCCAGGTTTTCCAAAGGATACGCAATTTAGCCAGAGATTTTGGCTATGGGATCACCAGGGCTACTTCACAAGTGGCTAAAACAGTCAAGCCTCCGCTTAAGGATATTCTTGTTCGTTTGACAAACACGTTCTCGAGTGTTGAGCCAAAGGGTTACTTGGAAATAGAATCGTCGATGTTGATAGAGGAGTATTCGGGTTACTATACGCGGGCCATCGAGACACTGAAGACTTTGGGCGGAATATTCACAACTTTCCAGAGTATAACTGTTTTTTTGATTATGACTTTAGTGATTATGACGATTTTCATGATGGATCCGAGCGCTATAGTGTTCGGTTATGTGATCGCGATTTTTGCCACGGTTATGATGTACTTTCTTTTTCGGTCTTCCTCACCACGAGAGCAAATCGTCTATATAGGGAAATACCCGCCGAAAACGTATTCCCTCATGAAATGGTCCTTCATGGCTACTGTTCCATCTTCCGCGGTTCTTGCATTTTTCATATATTATGCCATGGGAGCTCCATTGGCTTTTATCGTGCTTGGCTTGGGCGTAATTTTTCCAGGCGTCTTTGGTTACATGATGGAACGGTATGTTGGCAAGGTTGACAAGAGCTACCCGACTTTCTTGAAGGCTTTAGGGGAGAGTTTGGCTTCTACATCCGATTTGAAGTCTTCTCTTTCGTATATTCTTTACATGGAGCTTGGTCCTCTGCATAAGCTTGTTAGAACGGCTTTGGCTAGGGTGAAGTTGGGCATTGATCATCGGCAGGCTTTGGAAACGCTTTCCTCGGAAGCAGCGTCCTATCAGGTTCACATGAGTAACAGGATATTGCTTGATTCTATGGGGAGAGGTGCTAACGCCTTGGAAATAGGCAATGCTTTGGGAAATCGAGTTGTGAAGTTTATCGAGTTTAGAAAGATGCGAGATGTTGTGGCTAAGAGTTTTCAAACGATAGTTTTGGTTATGCAGCCAATGGCTGTCGTTCTTCTGGTTGTCTTGGAGGTCTTGGCTGGTTTTATGTCTCAGTATTTGATTAATCTGCCATATTTTGGCTTCAACTCTATACCTATGATTGTGATTGAGACTGGGAACATAATCGTGGTTTTCGTTATGGCTGTGGTTAACGCTTTGATCGTTAAGGAGGTCTCAGCGGGGTATTGGGGCACCTTTTTCCTGAATTTTGGCATCCTCTTGGTGTTAAGTGGTGTCACTTGGATGGTGGGTCGTGTGCTGATACAGAGTGTTTTAGGTTCTATGCCGAGTATAGAGTTGCCTGTGTGATTTCTGGGTTTTTGCTTTGTTTTGTGTTGGTTGAATTTTTCCTGTTTTTTAGGTGTTGCTGTATTGTTTGCAATTATTGGTTCTTTTTTTGAATGAAATGTTTTGGGTTTGTGTTCTGAATCAGAACATGTGAGAATGTTTATTAAATCTTAATACTCAATACAGATTTGGTGTAAGTAGTAGTAGTCTAAGTAGAATAAGTGGTAAAAATGAACAGAGAAAAACCAAACATAAAATGCACCAAATGCGGATACCAATGGCACACAAGATCAAAACTGAAAATGGT
>CAZWPI010000032.1:0-14798 GCA_964636055.1 uncultured Candidatus Bathyarchaeia archaeon | reverse complement strand
CCGTAGAGGTAACGCACTGCGTCTCTCAGATCATCCTCAGAAAAGTCTGGTGAAGCCATAACAGGTTGAGAGGTGCTGAACCTGTTCCAATCTTCCGTTGTAAGCCATTTTTCCTGCTTTGCCAAGGCATACAGGGGGGTCCCAGGATACGGTGTTATCATAGAGATCGCAACATCATCAGGTTTTGTCTTTCTAATCAGAGCAGCCGTGTTCCGTATGGAGCTCCAAGTCTCTCCTGGAAGCCCCACGATAAAGTTGGCTTCCACGAGTATGCCTTGTTCGTGAAGCGTACGCATTGTTGTCTCAACTTCCTCTACGGTGCATCCTTTCTTCCCCACATTAGTCAGCAGTTGAGGATCACCTGTTTCTATTCCAACTTGAATTCTCGTACAACCTGCCTTTTTCATCCTTTCTATGAGCTCGCTAGGCAACTTTTCTAAGTGAGTCTCGCAAGCCCATGACACATCAAGTTCCCGACGACCAATTTCATCACAAATCTCCTCTGTTCGCCGTTGACTCATCGTAAACACCTGATCATGAAACCAGAACACATTGACCTTATAATTTTTGTCAAGAGTTTCCATCTCGTCAACCACTTTTTTAGGGGTCATCGCACGCCAAGGCCCAAAACTGGTCGGGTAGGGGCAGTATGAGCAGTTAAAATTGCATCCTCGACTGCTTAACAACGTAAAAAAGTTAACGGATTCATTCCTAGAACCTTCGGAGAAGAAGTAGGATGCGCTCGCTCGGTACTTTTCCAAGTCTAACAGGTGATACGCCGGAAAGGGAAGTTTGTCTAAGTTTAGCTCAAACTGAAGAGAAGAATTATGCACGAGTTTCCCCGACGCCTTGAAGGAGATTCCCTGAACTTCATAGAGCTCTTCCTCACTTCCAACTGCCTTTATTAGGTTCGATATTACGAATTCAAGCTCGTCCCTTATCACAACATTTAGTTTACTTTTTCCAAGCGCCGTCGCGGGTTCCACCTTGCATATGGATCCCCAACCAACATAGAAGACCTCAGGATAACGAGCCTTTACCGCGTCCACGTTTTTCAGGTCACTCTCAAAAGAAGGCAGCGATATCCTGCTCACTATCACCTCAGGATGCGCCTTCTCCACTTTCTCCAGCAGTTGCTCCTCTGATGTTGCTGCCACTTGCGCGTCCACTATGCTAACGTGATGCCCTTCTTTTTCGAGTATCGAAGCTGCGTAGGCATCGAAGATCGGCGGAAAAACGGTATGGCGCTGCCCTCTTTTCAGCGGAAAGGCTGATCCAAACCCGCCGCAGTAATCGCGACTAACGTATCTTCCTGGAGGGTCTGGCAAGTTTAGAAACAGTATGTTCATTTGTTCTTTTTCCTGAGCTTGTTACCTACTATTTCGGGCAAACGCCTGAGAATCCTAGGCGTGTTTGAGGCCAGTTTTCTGGCGAAAGTAGCGAGTTTCAGGTCGTATAACGCGTTTAGAGTTTCCATTTTTTCTTTGTTAATTGAGTATTGCAGGTAAAGATAACTGTGGGCCGCTTTCATGTCCTTCGCCGTGAACTCGGGCATGCTGAAAACAGGCTCAAAAAGGGTGTATTTACTCCAGGTCTTGGTTAGCAACCAATTGTTCTCCTCAGCCATCTTGTACAGAGGTGTGCCTGGATAAGGGGTGACTATCATCGCCGTTAGAATGTCAGGGTTTATTCTTTTTACGAGCTCGATAGTTTTCTTTGTCGTCTCCCAAGATTCACCTGGAAGCCCCACCAAAAAGTTGGTTTCAGCGATTATCCCTTCCTCCTTGATGGCATGTATCGTCTTCTCCACCCTTTCATGCGTTAAGCCTCTTTTTCCAACCGTCTTTAGCAGCGCTGGATCTCCCGTTTCCACTCCCACTTCCAACCGACCGCATCCAGACTCCTTCATCTTCTTTATAATCTCCGGCGTGAGCCTGTCAACTCTCGTTTCCGTAGCCCAGTGAATGTCTAAGCCTCTTCTGACTATTTCATCGCACAGGCTCATTGTTCGTTGGGGTATCATGCTGAAGGTTTGGTCGTGGAACCATATGGCGCGTATGCCGTATTTTCTTACTAAAACTTCGATTTCATCTACAATTTTTTGGGGCGAACGCCCTCTCCAGGGACCGTATGTAACCGGATATGGACAGTACACGCAGTTGAAGGAACAGCCGCGACTTCCTGAAACCGAGAAAAACGGTATGAACTTATCTGTGGAGCCGCCTGGAACGTAACGAGCTTCTTGAGCCACGTACTTCTTCATGTCCAGCAGATGATAAGCTGGAATAGGAATAGCATCTAAATTCTTGTTGAAAGAACGATTATCCGCATGAACGATTTTTCCGTTTTTCTTGAGAGAAACTCCCGCCACACCTTCCGTTTTGCCTTCTTCATACGCCCTAAGGAATTCAGGCAAAATTTCTTCAAGCTCAACCACCCTAAAAACGAAGTCAAGTTGGCTATCTTTAAGAACCTGCTCTGGAAACACCTTGCATATGCCGCCCCAGCCCACAAGCGGAATGCCGGGAAACTTTTCTTTTATTTTTCCCATGATTTCTAGGTCGTTGTAGTAGGATGGTAGGCAGATTCTGCTGACGACTACGGATGGACTTTGCTCTCTAATGTCCTCACAGATCGCCTCAACCTCTAAATTCGGAGCTTGGCAATCAAGTATCCTAACCTCGTGTCCCTGATTCTCAAGTATCGCCGCGGCGTAAGTTTCGTAAATGGGAGGGTAGACATCGTACCTGTGTTTCGGATGTGGCATGACAAATGAAGAGCCAAATCCGGCTGAGTGGAAACGAAACACATGGATTCCCGGTGGGTCCGGAAGACTGATCAACTGCACTTTCATTTCTATTCCTCTTTTCGCTGAAGTATATCCGTTCTTTTTGATAATCGTTCAACTAGTTCTAAATGTTTATTCTGGATTTCGTCAGGTATCGGTTGAAGAGTCTTCGGCAAGGCGCTGTAGTTTTTAACCAAGTGTTCAAAAGCGAGTAGACTCAAGGAAAAGACCATGTCCATCGTCTCGGTGTCGGTTCCCGAAGCAAAAATGAAGTTCACTGGAAGCCCCTTGGCTATCTCATAAAAATGCGTCGCGTCGTTCAGATAAATTTTCGTGATCCAGTCGCCAGCCGCCTCTGTCATCTTGTCGGCAAAAAACGCGCGATCCCATCCGTTACCCCCCATATTAACTAGAATTGCGCCGGACTTCAGTTGCTTTAGCTCCTCAGCTCTCAACACTGGCTCGGATGACCCAGTCGCATTTACAACTATATCTGCAACCGGCAACAGCTCATCGAGACCTCCAACTTGATAGCCTGATTTTTCCGCATCAGCCAGTTTAGCCAAATCCACATCAAACACAGCAACTTTGCATCCCAGATTCTTCAAGTACATCGCGCACCCTGAACCAACGCTTCCCCACCCCAAGACAAGCACATGCTTTGCGGGCAAGAAAAGGTGCAACTTCAGCAACGCTTCAACCAATCCCAAACCAGTGGCAATCTTGTTTTCTCCTACTCTTTTCACGTAGCTGCTGTCCAAGTCGAAAACTGGTTGACGGAGACTATTCTTTGCATCGAAATCCCTGTAGATGATTATGCCCGAAGCCGTCTGTTCAATTATTCCCTTGACTGAAGCATGTTGCTGAATAACTATTCTGCCAAAAAACGCAGTGCTGTCATAAACGAAATCACTGTTGCGTACGCATTTCTCCACCTCGCTGCGGTCAAAAAGCTGCACATTTTTTGTCTTCAGCAACTCCAAGCCCACTTCAGGCTTGCAAAACATAGGATAATAGAGCACTCTCGCGCCGCCAGCCTGAAGCGCCAAGAGAAACATGAAGGACTCCCACGTTCCAGGCAAACACACTCCGATACGCAGTCCCTCAAACGGGCGGCTGTCGCCAAACTCTCTTCTGAGATGCACTAGCAATGGCGAATGGTCTTCAACCCAGTTTCTGCCGAGCTTTGACCTTTGAACCATGCAGGCGATTCTGAATTTTGAAGATCTTACCATGTTTTTAAGCTTCGAAATGACGGACCCTCCTGAATGAGAATTATGGCAGAGTCGCATTTTTTCTTGCAGTCTTCGGCACGTAAGCAATAATTTCAGAGTCAGTTCCATTTTTTGAGGAAACTAGTTTAGCAAACAAGCTGCCGCGAACTTTCTCACTGAAAAACTCATGCAACATGGGAATATGATTGAAATATCGAACTTGAGCAACCTTGAACCCGTATTTGTTACACAGTTGAACAAGCTCTTTCGGATCGAGAGGCCGCTCATACCTGGAGTGATACTCGCCTTTCCCTATAGAATCTCTTGTTAATCGCCTCTTGAGTTTTCGAGTGATTGACACTCCATACACCATCAACAGGATTATGTGCATAACAACAGAATGCTTAGGAGTTGGTTCATTTATGCAGATTACCTCTTTAGTGCATCTCGCCATTTCAGCAAAAGCTCCATCCAAATCCAAAATGTGGTGCAAAACCCCGGTAACACAAGTTGTGGAAAAAGCCTTGTCGCGGAAGGGCAAATGAAGCGCATCAGCAAGCACTAGCGTATGGCAACGCCTTCGTGCGAATTGCAGCATACCCCTTGAAGCGTCAAAACCCACAACTTGCTTGCCCATTTGTTCATAGACTGCTGAAGCGAGACCTGTTCCGCAACCGAAATCCAGGAAAGGTTCATTGAACCTTTTTGCCCAAGAACGAGTAGTAAGGTAATTATGTCTGTAATCCCACTCCGAAGATATCGCCTTTTCATAAATCGCCGCTCCCGCATTTGCCTGAATTTGCTCGTACTTTCTGTTATCTATGATTTCTGGAGACAACTTTCACCACTCTTGAAATTTTTCGCATTCCAATTTTGATCAGAAGCCAAGATATTGCACTTTAAGAAGGCGAATCGATAGCCTTAGACTTTCTATAGAAAGGCAAGCTGCCAAAAGATTTCTTGAACGCAAAGTAGTTGTGGCATTGCCCGCAGAAGAAAGAGAGAGCATTCATGTCGACAGGGTCTGTATTAGCACGAAACTCGTCGTACGCTTCGCCATACCAGATTTTGCTGAAACTTGTTTCCAGGGCACTTCCCATTTGGAATCGCCTTCTTTCTTTTTCAAACTTGCTAAAAGAGAAGTTATCCAAATAGCAGAAGCAACAAGGAAAAACTCGCCCAAAACTGTCAACAAAGCTTGTTGTGTACACAGCAAAGCAAGGAATTGGAGCATTTCTGAACAGGCTTAGACTTGGTAACCCTGCCTTGACATCATTTAGAGGGATCCGCCCTTCGATAAGCGCTTGAACTATATCCCCAACAACAATTTGTGCCGTCGAAGAAGCCGCAAGCTTCTTAAGTTTTAGAAAAACATTCTGAAGCATTTTGAGATCGTGTTCGTCCGGCACCATTTCCGGCTTTCCGTGAACAACATTGTATGTTACTAAATCCACGCCGACTTTGTCTGCTACGTTAAAAATGGGCTCTACGTCCGTTATGTTGCTTTTTTGAATCGTGAAATTAATTATTACGGAGCCCTTGAAATGACCTTCTTTTTTCGCTTGAACCAAGTTCTGAATTCCTCTTAGCGCGGCGTCGAAAGTCCCAGGTACCCCACGGATTTTGTCATGAGTTCCTGAAACACCGTCCACAGAAAAGAACACCACGGCATTAGCGGCTGCCAGAGCTTGCGCTTTTTCGCGGTCCATTAACGTCCCGTTAGTAAAAATCGTAATCGCCATTTTCAGATCAGAAATATGCCTTACTAGAGGGGCAATATCCGCTCGTATTAGCGGTTCTCCGCCAGTCAAGAGAATCCTATTTACGCCAATATCAGCGAATTCGTTGAAAAGGTTGAAAAGCATTTGGGTACTAAGACTGTCTGATGTGCTTGTGTCCTCTTTTGCCCATTTCCACCGATCACACATGATGCATTTGAGATTGCACAAATTCGTTATTTCTACCTGAACTATCTTAGGAGGAACATACGCCTTGTGGTTTTTTAATGACCTCGCCAGCTTAAGCTGATATGGTGAATATCGGTAGAGCTTTTTAGTTATAGCTTTCATTCACATCTCACACATTTTGTACAACGAGCGGGAAGAACGATTACAATATTAATGCCTTGGTATCTAAAACGAACCAAGTTCTCCGTATTGAATAAGCGACTTGGGGGCATGAAAATACCCCAAATAATATGCCGCCAACATGTAAGACCTCAAGAAAGCCTTCTTTCTATTACCATACATAGGTCTAAAAGAGAAAACAGAACGGAAAGTGGATGCCACAGAAAGCAAGGCACGGAGCGCTTCTATGTGAAAATCAGGTAGGCTCCTACGTTTTGCCATACTCTCACGTTGATGGGAAGCCCTAGAAAATAAAGTCAGAGGATTTTTAGGATACTTCCTCCTCAACGCCATTGTGTCTACTCCCCATTTGAAGGAATGCCTGAATATGTTTAACAGATTTCCCCTGATGTACTGAAACACTTTCAAGTCGGGAAAAAAACGCAGAATCTTGCCGCTATCCACAAGACGCCAACATAATTCAATGTCTTCTCCAGGCATTCTCTCCTCAAATCCGCCTACCGACATCAGTGCTGCTTTTCTAAAGGCCATATTGGGACCTTTTAGCGTATGAGTCCACTCTTCCTCTCTCGACCCGATCGAAACTTCCTCAGCTGGAAAATCACCTGCCTCAGCGTATATCTCTTCAATAAAGACTGCCCAATCATTTATTCCCTTGTAAATGAGTGGCAAAACAGGGCCGCCAACACCGTCAACCTCAGAATGAGCTTCAAAATAGTCTGAAATCTTTTTTAGATAAGTACTGGAAACAACGCTGTCCGAGTCAACGAAACAGACAATATCATATTTCGCTTTGGAAGCGCCAACATTTCTAGCCGCACCTATCCCCTTTTTATGACATTCTATAACTCTAACCGGAAACGAAGACGCAATCTGAGGAGTCCCATCGGTGCTGCCATCGCAAACAACTAATATCTCAAAACAATTTTTAGGGAAATCGTTATTTAGCAACGAGGAAAGATTTGCACGAATAGTCTCAGCCGCATTAAGCGCTGGAATTACTACGGACAAGCACTCCATAGACAACGCAACCATTTGATAGCGCGCAAGCTCAAACCCTAATCCAGTGTTTCCCTCAAAGAGCCTTCTATCGCTTCAACTGTTCTTTCGATGTCCTCTTTTGAATGCGCACTTGAGAGGAAACAAGTCTCGAATTGCGAAGGCGGAACGAAAATTCCCTTTTCAAGCAGATGCGCGTGGTAAGTCATGAATCGAGTGTTGTCTGCCGTTTTTACGGTTGTGTAATCATAGACGGCGTTTTCCGCAAAAAAGATTTGAAACATAGACGCTAAATGCTCAATCTGAAGCTTCCAGTTCAACTCATGTAACATTTCTTTTAACGGTTTCACCAATGTCTCACACTTGCTTTGCATTTTAGAGTAGAATTCTTCTCCGCCGTCACGCAAAACCTCTAAAGTAGCTAAGCCTGCCGCGACGCTGACCGGATTTCCGCTGAAGGTCCCCGCCTGATACACCTTGCCCAAAGGCGCGATCGTTTTCATAATCTCTTCCTTTCCCGCAAAAGCCGCCATCGGAAAACCCCCACCCAAAATTTTTCCCAAAGTTGTCATGTCAGGCGCTATGCCATAATATTCCTGAGCCCCTCCAAGCGCCAGCCTAAATCCAGTTATAATCTCATCAAAAATCAAGACCACACCATGATTCTGGGTGACTTCCCTAAGCGTCTCCAAAAAGCCTTCTCGTGGTAAGACTAAGCCTATATTGCCGATAACGGGTTCAACAATAACCGCGGCCAATTCATCCTTGTTCTCTTTAATCGCCTTTTCAAATCTCTCCGCGTCATTAAAAGGCACAACTATAGTATTCCTAATCGTTTCTTCCGGAATCCCAAGAGAAGTAGGCATGCCGAAAGTTGTTGCACCAGAACCCGCCTTCACCAACACGTAATCGTGAGCCCCGTGATAACAGCCTTCAAACTTGATGATCTTCTTCTTTCCCGTGTATCCCCGCGCTGCTCTAATTGCGCTCATCGTGGCTTCTCCGCCTGTGCTGACTAACCGAACCATCTCAGCGGAAGGAACAAGCTTGCATATAAGCTCCGCAAGCTCCACCTCCTCCTCTGACGGAACGCCGTACAACGTCCCGTTTTCAAGTTGCGCCTTAACGGCTTCAACGATTTTGGGGTGCGCATGACCCAAGATTAGTGGTCCGTACGCCAAGCAGTAGTCTATGTACTCTTTACCGTCAACATCGAAAAGGTGTGAACCCTTCGCGCGTTTGGCAAAGAAAGGATACGGCTGAAAGGCTCTAACCGGACTGTTCACTCCGCCGGGCATCAGCTTCTTTGCTTTCTCAAACAATTCTCTAGACTTTGACAATCTTTCAACTTCCTGTTTGGAACAGTTCCTCAGCGGCAGAAAGCAACTCACCGTTACGGTTCAAAGCCGCTTTTCTCAATTGTTCTATCGGAATCTGAGCAACTCTTTCGACTAGTTCTCTCGAAAAACGTTCCAATATCGCGAGTTTTCTTTCGTCACACTCACCCATTTTGCTTACCGCCCTCTTAAGCTCCTTTTTTCTTATCTCCTCGAGTTTCCGGCAGATCTCTGAAATCAAGGGCTGGGCGACAAGTTTTGAGAGCTCTCGCTCGAACCTCGATAGTTCCTCAAAAATAATTGCCTTGGATTTTTCGGCTTCAATCTGCCTATTCCTTATGTTTTCGGCAATGGTCTCTTTCAAATCGTCAATAGTTTTCAAGCAAACTCCTGAAAGAGAGCCCATCTTTTCTTCAAAAGCACGCGGCTGCGATATATCAATCAGCACTATCCTCTTTGAGGGGTCATTTGCGGCCACAGCGGAAGCCACTTGCTTTTCGCTTAAAATCGGTTGAGTCACCGATATGGCACCGATAACCAAGTCCACATCGGAAAGCATTGAGTTTATGTGATTAAATCTGATGGCCTTTCCTGAAACCTTTTTTGCAAGACCGAGTCCCCTTTCGTAGGTTCGATTCGCGATTATTATCGTAGATGTTCCGTGACTCTTTAGAGCTTCAGCAGCAAGCGTTGCAGCCTCACCAGCACCAATGATCAGAGCTTTTATTGACTGCAAGTTTCCAAGTTCTTTTGCGGCGAGGTCAACGGCTGCAGAGCTTATCGAGACCGCGCCTTCATTAATCTTTGTCTCAGTTCTGACCCGTCTGCCTATGTTAATAGCTTTCATAAAGGCTTTGCCGAGAATCAGCCCAACAGTTCCATTACCCCTTGCTTTATGATAAGCTGCCCGCACCTGACCAAGAATTTGATCTTCACCTAAAACCATTGATTCTAGCCCAGAGGCTAAATAGAAAAGATGACTTAACGCATCCTTCCCATGGTAAAGTCTGACTTCCTTATTAATCAGGTCGAAGCTAACCCCTGTTTCCGTGCTCCAAAACTTCATTATCCGATTGACAGCCTCTTCCCTATTTACATCGCGCATCGCGCTGTAAATTTCAACACGGTGGCATGTCTGAAGCAAAATACACTCATCAGCGATTTTTTCTGAACAAACACTGCGAATTAGACCCACTTCATCGGGAACATTAAGAGATTCAAGCATAGGCAGGCTTGTATTCTTGTAGGAAGCGGAAAGACAAACTATCAAAGTCTGCTCCATCATCCATGTTGTTGACTGAGTGTATCAAGTTCAGGTTACAACAATCACTTTCTCGTATTTGCCTTCTAGTTGCCCAAAGGGAATAAAAACTACCTCGTTGAAGGTTATCCCAACTCTATTTTTGATTTCACCCGTTAGCTCTTTCTTAAGTGACTGCTCCAAAGCTTGAGAGAGAGGACCGACGGTTTCTGCCTTGAGGGTGGTTTCATGTTTCGGCGTACGCTTATCAACAATCATCTGACACTTACCCGTTAGTTCCGCAAATTTACTTAGCAGAAACTCGACATGACTCGGAAATACTGTTACTCCACGGATTTTAGTCATGAAATCTTCCCTGTCAATATCAGCGCTGATTTTGGGGTGAGACATGCCGCACGCACATTTCTCAAAACCAAAATACGTCGTCACGTCCCGCGAAAGATATCTAATCAGCGGAAACGCCTCTCTCTGCAAACTAGTAATCACAAGCTCTCCTTTTTCTCCCTCATTAAGCGGCACATGAGTTTCTGGATCAACCACTTCAACAAGGTAATAATCTGCCCAAACATGATGCACATCTTGATCTTCCGCGCAGTTAACCGAAAACCCAGGGAACTCCGTTGCACCATAGTCAATTACAATTTTCTTGTATCCGCATCCCCTTTTAAGAGCCACAATTTGGGCTCCGGTTGGTTTTTCCGCGACACAAAACGCGGTCTTGAGATCGTATTTGCCGAGATCTTCTCCGAGGGCTTTGGCCACTTCCAGTATTCTAAAGTGATAATTAGTGGCAGCATAAAGAACAGTGGTTCCAAACTGTTTTATCAATAGAATCTGCCTTTCCGAGTCGGCTGGACCAACAGGAATCACGCATGCGCCTACCTTTTCGGCACCCCAGTGCATCGACCAAGCGCCTTGCCACAAGCCATACGCCGAAGTTATCTGAACAACATCTTTATTCGTCACTCCATGATATGCAAGTCTCCGTGCAGACGCCTCAGCAATCATGTCGATGTCTTTTTTGGTGTGCGCAACTCTTAACGGATGCCCAGTAGTTCCGCTTGAGAGGCGTATAGTGGAAATCTCATCATGAGGAACGGCTAAGACATCGCGAAAACTTTCCTCCAACTCTTCCCTTGTGGTTAAAGGTATCTTGGTAACATCGTTCAAGCTCTTAATATCTGATGGATTCAATCCTGCTTCTTCGAATTTTCTGCGATAAAAACTGCTTTTCTCGAAGACTCTGTGCACTTGCTGTTGTAAGAGTCTTAACTGTAAACCTTTAAGGTCTTCCGCAGATAATGCTTGAATTTCGCTATTCCAAAAGTTTCCAGTCATCGTTAACCCTCTGAAAAGTTCAAGTTATCTTTCGGCTTAAAATCTCTTGCAAAATCCAAAAATTCTTGTAAAAAGTAAGCATTTTTTTGGGGGTGCCTCTAATTCTAAGCTTCATCGTAGCCAATGCTTTAAACAAGTGCCATTTCCTTTTTTTCGCGGCTCTAATTTTTTGAAATGTAGCTAAGTCACCAGCGATTGTTACGTCGGCATTCTGCGCTTCTTCATCCACTTTTACCCCATTTCCTGACATACAAAAATGCAGTGGGGGAGCACCAGAAATCTTGAGGAGCACTCTTAGTTCGAACTTGAAAAGGCGATTCTTAAACTTCCCAGCGGCAATCTGCTCGTTAAGCATATTGGCACTTTCAGCGAACTTTTTCCAATTAAGAATTTTGAAGTACAAAATCGTTCTATCGGGCGCAGGAATATACCCAGCGGCTGGGGTGTGGAAATGCTTGGCAAGCGATGGATTCACAAAACTGTATGCGATTGAAGGCTGCTCTTTCCTCATGATTTCTGAAGATCTTAGCGAATGCAATAGTAATGTGCCTACACCCTTTCCTCGGTATTTTGGATTGACAGCTACGTCAGCCCCCAAAATGGCTTTCGTCTCAAGAGAGGAAGAAAGCTTGAAATTCTTTAGAAGCCAGTGGTTGCATCCAATTATGGCTCCGTTTTCCTCAGCGACCATCGCCAAAGAAGGGTTGAAACCAGGATTAAGCTTGTATTTCCAGTTCCAGAATCGACCTTCTAGGAAGCCTCTGAAAGTATTCTTAACCAGTTGACTAACCTCTTCTTCGTCTTCGGATCTGAAAGGTCGGCAGCGATACTCGCGTTTTTCGCTCATCGCATGTCATCATCCGTAGTCGCTGAGAGGGTAGAACCAGTCTGCTTTGACTCGTAAATCATTAATCAACTTCAATGCAGTCAGTATTTTCGACCATGGTTTTATTTTGAGCTTAACGTGAATAAACGCATTGAGAGAGGAACGTTTCCCGAAAAGCATAGAAAACAACGTGATGTAGTCGGTTTGCAATTGTATAGTGTGAGCTTGCGCTTCGTTTGCAACCACGACACCCAACCGATTGATCTTCATGAAGATAGCATCGTCAACCCAAGAAGGGGCATCCCTGATTTTTATTAGAAGGGATTCACTATACTTTTTTGTTAGTTCATTTGTTTTGTTCTCTGCAAGTGAAGAAAACAGACTTTGAAAGTTTAACACACTCAAAAACATTTTTGGTGGCTTACTGGCAACAAAACCGTGCTTTTTACACACTCGCCGTATAAAAACGTCTTTCTGCGGTGCGTTGAAATTAACTGAACTCCCTCCAGCCGCTTCAATATAGGTCGTAGCTTCGTCCAAAAGAAGCGAAACCACCTGTTCACCATTACATTGGGGGTCACAGGATAACTCCCACACGTAGCCTGATTTTCCAGCAACTACGTAGCCAACAATTTCCTTGCTATTGTTGTCTATTGCCACTATAATGCCATTTCTTTCCACATCTGGCCTTTCTAGACAACTCCAACGCCAGCACTCCGGAGTCTTTTTTGTGTACCCTCCATAGTTCATGTAAGCCTTTTCGAAAAGCTGAACCAGCGCTACTTCGTCTCCGTCCAAAAAAGTTCGAACGGAATATTTTCGCTCCGTTTTTCAAGCCACCGACATGACGCTTATTTTGCCGTTTACTTAAACATGATGAAACATTTCGTGCTTCGTCAAGAAACGCCTGTAATTGGTTACAACGGCTCTATTTTGCCTGCCGTTTATTCTTGTGGTTTGACTTCTGTACTCTTTAATAGCTGCCTCTTTCCGGTCAAGAAATAATGAAACATCAACATAAACCAAATTGTTTCTAAAAAAGTCAAACAGTCTTGTCATGAGCCACCCTAAGCGCGAAAAACGTTGCCCAAGCGAGTACGTGTATGCACGCGTTGGAAAAGGTAGATCCTTAACGATATCTCTCAATATTAGATTCGCAGCTTGGTGATCAGGGTTATGGTCTCTTTCATGTGGAAAGTATATTTCAACTGGTCTGACTTCATTTAAAATTTTGAGCGCTTTATTCGCCGCTGCTCTGGAATGATACAGAAGCTGTCCGTCTTCAAAATCTAAGAACATTATGTTTTCTTTCGGGACTCCCAATATTTCCAGAGCTTTAACCATTTCAGTTCTTCTTATTTCTCTCATCTCTTTTGGAGTAGGAGCGGTTTCTATGCCAAATATCGCAGACAAAGCGTTTCTGCCATCTGTCATTGCAACAACAAAAACTTCATAGCCCTCAGCCAACCTCTTAGCCATGGTTCCTCCACACCCCAACGTTTCATCATCGGGATGGGGAGCAAAAACCATTATTTTCTTGTGCAAACGAATCACCATTTATTCAGCGCCATTAGTGAGGGAGACTTCTTTCAAGATTTTCGAACTCATTTGTTTTTTATAAAACTTGTTCATTTGCAAACCAGACTTACCCTTCAGGTTTTAATCGGCTCCATCTAACAATCAGAAAATCATGTACTCGTCATGTTGAGTTTCAAGTCTACAAACCGCTCATGATATTGGAAACTGCTTGTTGATTCGTTGTAAATCCACAACTCAAAAATCAAGTTGCCATAAAATCTGCTTGTGTTCGCGTTCCATTCGCTGCTCAAACCACCAAGATTCAACGTGACATCATTTAGAGTCATGCTGTTGAACTCCACACGAGACAGCGCTGCATCAAACTGGTAATCAAAACTGAAAGTCAAACGCTGCTCCCACACTTCCTTATCAGCAACAAAAACTGCCATGTTATACAGGGCGGGCACGCTGCTCGGAGTTCTATTGAAACTATTCGGCGCGGACATGCTTTCATTTCTGAATTTCACTTCAACCACGTAATAAGCACATTGACCTAAATGATTACCAATGCCTAAGAACACGCCATAGTTCGCGTTACGTGTAACGTTAAACGGGTAGTTCTCGGCAGTGTGTCCTGGACCGAGGAGCCACATTTCAGTGAAGAATTCCGTCTGGGGATAAACCAGAAGCCTTTGCAGCGCAGGCGAAGCCGCAAGCAACGCCAAAACCGCAATGACTACAAGCAGAAGTGCTTTATACCCTTGAAGATTCACTTGTACGCGCTCCAGATGTTGCATATTTCCTTTTCAAAAAAAGCCAAGCTACCAAGCCAGCAACAATAACGGCGAAAGTTCCAGCAATCGAGCCGACCACGTTGATTAAAAAGCTCTGATTCTGCTGTTGCGTGGCAGTTTCCTGTAAAGCGTTCGCCTCGGCTACGAAGTTGTTTAGAGTGGTTTGGCTTTGAATAGCAAGGTTAAGCGCTGCGTCAAAATCGTTTGTGGCGTAGGCTAATTCCGCTTGTGAAAGAAGTGAGCCAGCTTTGTTAAGAGTATCTGTGAGAACCGTGATGTTGGCGCCAGCGGCTTCCGCTTGTTTAGCGGCGTTGTAACAATTTACGATGGTGTTTTTGGCTGAAGAGATGGCCGCTGCTGCATCCGTTTGGGATGCCCAAACCGGCGACGCGGCAACAGCAACAAATAACAGTAGAAGGATAACCAGTGTAACAGGTGTCTTGAAACATAGTCTCTGCAAGTTCTCGCCATCCACCAAGCTTCATTCTGTTGCTCAAGGCGTGCAGACAGTGATAAAGCTTGCTTATTTGTTTGCGCACAGCTCTTCTAGATTTTTCTTTTTGTTATCAACATCGTTGAGCCGCTTCTCTATGCTCTTGTTGGTTTTGGCATAGTCCTTGTAGGCTTCAAGGAACT
>CAZWPI010000031.1:1332-14986 GCA_964636055.1 uncultured Candidatus Bathyarchaeia archaeon | reverse complement strand
GCCTTTCGAAAAACTCTTTAGTGAAGATTTAGGTATATGTCGATAATTAGAGGAATAGGTGCGGGAGAAGGGACAAGTGGAAACACTTGAGCGTTCGCTGAAACAATTGTACGATAGGCTTTGTTTAACTGCAAAGCGCAGAAAAGCAGTCAAAGTCATACCTGCAATAATTGCAGTGATACTTTTGTCTTTAATCCTATCTGGGCTAATTGTTACCACCGTTAGGTCCCTTTATCAGACAAGCAACACAATCTCCAGCGTGGGAACTTTGAAGACAATCGGCATCGGAGTTTATTGGAATGACGATTTGACAAGTAGAGTGAGCACAATTAACTGGGGATATTTACTGCCAGGCGGCCAAAAAAGCTTCACGGTCTACGTTCACAACGAGGGTATCATTCCTCTAACTTTGAGTATGTCTACATCCAACTGGAACCCAGCATCTGCTTCCAGCTACCTGACTTTGACTTGGAGCCGCATTGATCAAAAAATTAACGCAGGCACAACTGTTGCAGTGACTCTGACTTTGGCCGTTAGCGAAAGCATTACCGGAATAAGCAGCTTCAACTTTGACATAACCGCTGTAGGAAGCGGACAATAACAGAGCGCGTAGATTTTAGTTTTCTATTGCGGCGCGTCAATACTTCAAGTTTCTTCTCGCGTTAAACACTGCACAAGCAAGTGTGGTTCTGCCTGTTTTGGACCTGCGGTTTCCATGAAGTCTTTCTTCAGATGTGAAAAGTAGAAGACAGAAAGGGATTGCGTGGGCGCCATCGCCACGTTTTTCTTAAAATTCTTATTTATTACCTTGCGCATAGCCTTTGCTGGAGAGTTTTGAAATGAGCGAGAAGGAACTGCGGGTGTCAAAAATTAAGGATGGCACTGTTATTGATCACATAAGCGGCGGATACGCCTTGGACGTTGTTAAGATTTTGGGGATAACGGGGCGCGAAAAGAGGGTGATTACCATTGCCATTAACGTTCCGAGCAAACGCTTCAGGGTAAAGGACATTGTGAAAATTGAGGGACGTGCGCTTAACTCACAGGAGGTTAACAGGATTGCGTTGGTGGCGCCTCATGCTTCTATCAACATTATTCGTGATTATGATGTGGTGGAGAAGTTGGAGGTTAAGTTGCCGAGGGTTATTGAAGCTATTGTGAAGTGTGTGAATCCCGCTTGCGTAAGTAACAGTAATGAGCCTGTGGTGGCTAGGTTTTATGTGGAGAGTGAGGAGCCGCTGTTGTTGAGGTGTCATTATTGTGGGTACATTTTGGAGAAGGCGGATGTGTTGCGGCAGCTTTAGTGTTGTTGTTCGTGTTCAGAAGGGACAATAACCTTTATATCTTAAGACGTCATATATCCTGTTTAATAATATGTACGAAAACAGACCTATTGTATTGGTGTAGCACTCAAATACAGAAAGTGAAAAAACATGACAGACACACTAACAATCGTACTACCCGCAACTTGGGCGTTTTTCACAACTTACCTCTTATGGTTCGTAACGTCAGCGAAATGCAACGCCACAATCACTTTTGATGACGCAAAAGCGCTGTGGGAAATCCACAAGACAAATGCCAAATGCGCCGGTCACAAATGGCGTCCTATATCGCGTAAGAACGGAAAAATCTCTGGCTTCGAATGCGAGTGCGGATACAAGTACACGCAAAAACGGCCGATAGTTTCTAGCAGACCCAAAAATAGCCATATAAGCCATAGAAGTCAAGCGGCCTTTTCGGTTGCGTCCTACTGAATCCGCTTCATCGGTTTGAATCCGCTGTCTGCCTGTATTTGGCGTGTGCCAGTCGGAACATTTTTCTGAAGTAAGCTTCACTTAACATTCGGCCCTTGTTTATGCCTGAGCATTCTTCTGTAAAAAGAAACTTGTACTTTCCGCCTTGCGAAAATTTGAGTTCGAATGGGTAAAACCTGCAAATCAGGGGTCTCAACGAGTAGATGGTGCAGCGATTATTTTCTAAAAAGACACATTTTCCATCTTCCGCTCTTTTTTTCATCTCGTAAGTGTAAGGCGTTCTGTTCCTGATTTTCACCGCGAACTTGGAGATTGGCTGCGAAGTTATCTTGGCGATCTGCTCGACTTCTGTCCTCAAAAGAAGAATGTGCCTGGTTTTTTCTTTTGTGTCGCCACAGCATATTCCGCATTTTGTACAGTGAAAACGCACTGTAGTGGGATAGTCAAAGTTCATTTTTCGTCTCAACAAAACATATGATCTGCTAAACTGCCATAAAAACCTCTTAGACGTAACTCAAGCATGCAAGCAGCGCAGTCTGGTACCAGCCTTGCAGATTATATTTCAAAATTCGGAATATGTGATTATTGAGTGCAAGAATAAAGCTAAGGTGATTCCTGAGGACTTTAAGAAGTTCGTTGGCAACATGGATTTGCTTATGCGCAAGAAAGGCTTAGATAGAGACCAAGTGCGAGGCTATCTATATACCACTGGAATATTTGATAAAGATGTAAAATCACAAGCTCGCGCCTTTCCCCGCATTCAATTGAAGCGAGTAAAACTTTGATTCTCAAGAATAGGATATTCCAAAACTCAAACGTGAAGAGGTCTTATTTGTTTGCTATACTCTACGGCAGCAACCATTGGCAGTTGCGAGGGAATCGTAAGTTTAGTTAGAAGGGTTTGCTGGGGCTTTGCACGTCAAATATAGGAGAAAAGAAAATTGCAAACCCGTGCTAACGACTGCTACTGTTAGCGCGTTTTCGTGCAAAGCCCTTTCAGCCCCTAGTGTCGCTCATGTAACCCCAAAAAAGAGGGGGAAGATAGCTTGGTTTCTGCTGTGTGCTTACCGTTTTCTGAGCATCAGCACGATCACGATTGTTGCTATAGCGATTGCGATTATGATGCCGATGATTCCAGGCAGCAAGTATATGTCAGCCATCGATGCCGGTGGTGGCGTAGGCGCAGGAGTAGCGGCAGGCGCTTCTGTTACGCCCACGGCGGTTTTTGCGTATGAGCCATAGTATGCTTTAGAGCCTTCGAACGAAGCGATGATGGTGTATTCGCCTGAAACCTGCGGAGTGAACATCAGTTTGAAGAAGCCGCTGTCGTCGCTTGTAGTTTTGCCAACCTCGTAATAGTTGTTGTTCGGGTCAAGCACGCTTACAGTGACATCAACGCCAACCGCGTCTGCTGGACGCTCGAACTGCTTGTACACGTACAGCATCCAAGCGCTCTGGTTGTCGTCAGCCACAGCAGGGACTCCATTCGGGAAACGTGCTGTCAACGCATACTCCTCAGTGCCAGGTGAAATGTCAGTAACCATGCCTTCCACCAGAACTTTGTCGCCGTGCACTGAAATCTTCGGTGACGCTGAAACCGTAGTGGCGCTTGGACCCTTGCCAATGGCGTATATGCGCTGGTCGTACGTGTCCATCGTCGCTATTATGCTGTCGCCAATGACTGCGCATCCGCCCCAGCGGGTTTGACGGAACATGCCGTTTACTCTCCATATTACGTCGCCTGTTGTAGCGTTAAGGCAGGTGTATGGTCCGCCGCGCGGCAGGGCCTGCTCTGCTGAGTGCTCTAAGGTGCCCAAGTAGACTTTTCCGTCAGTAATCATCGTCATCCATCCCCACCAGTTCTTGCCAGTCACAGGTTCATTGTACGCATCAGTCATGTTATACATCCAATCTATATTTCCTGTCTGATCATCATAAGCATATAGTATGCCGCCAACGCCAACTGAGTAGAGGTGCCCATAAGCGAAGTACCAAGTGTGCTCTGCATTGCCCCAGCCGTAAGCGTCCGAGAAGTGTTCTGAATCGGTTTCCCACATGTAGCTTCCATCCTCTGTGCTAAAGCCATAGTGTTTCCTAAGTTCTTTTGACCATACTGCGATAACGCCGTTTTCAGCCTCGTTAGTTGCGCCAGTATAGTGCAGAGTGTTATAGCCTTCTATCCATTCCGTTGGTGCATTCCAGCTTTTGTCGAATTTTGTGGTAGAGATGGAAGTGGAACTGGGGGACAAGTCTTCAACGTCTAGTGCCCATACTCTTACGCGTGTTCGATTGTAGTCCATACCCACAATTCTGTCAGGATAAAACTTCCATGCGTTTCCACCGAATGACGCGCTTACTGATAATCCTGCGGGGATTGATACGTTCCATGAGAAAGCTCCTGTGACATTTGCGTCAAATATTGCTCCGTGAACAAGTGGCGCCATATACGCGGCCCAACTGCCCATATTGCCAAGCATTGAACCCGGTCCATGAAAGTTCGGGTTAGCTTGTCCAGCAGCGGTTGAGTTCCAAAGTAACATCCGAGCATTATCGAAGTCCCTCTGGTAGATTAGCATTTCACCGCTTGGACCATGGGCTTGAGGTGCGGCTGCGGGTACATTGTACATTGAGTATATCCATTGGCCATCAAAGGGATCATATGCGGTCCAGGTATAATTATATGTATAATCAGGAAACATAACCGATGTTACTGACCAGAGGTAGTTATAAACACCGTCATCGTTCCAACTGTTGAATAGAGGGTTTGCCCAAACGATAGTGTCACGCCGTCCTTGCGCCAAAGTTCTTCTCCAGTACGCAGATCAACCGCAACGATTGCATTATTTTGAGCTACCTGTGCAGTATCTTTATTGTAATACAGGATTCCGTTCATTATCACTGAATTTATGAACTTGCCTTCGTATGCGTCTCCTGTTTCAGCTCCCGCTGGAACTTGTCCCTCGCCCAAGTAGCCTCCAGTTTGGCCTCCAGTAGTCAACGGTTTTGCCCATAGTACGTGGGCAGTCTCTGGTGCATCGTCGTTGTAAGGTGCAAAGGCATTATCGGGCCTACGTAGCCAGTTTCCTGCGATTGGTGCCCATTCTCTGAGCTGGTTGTCTATTGGACGTGACCAGTATTCTGCCGGAAGAGGATGGCCCGGATAATTTGGTAGTGGTTCTTCTTGTACAACAAGATCAATTGTTTCACTGGTGCTTGCTTGCATTATCGTGCCTTCCATAATCCAGAAATTTCCTTCATAATAGTAAAATGTCATTGGACATCCTTGTTCAGGGAAGTGTGCCGTTAGTTTGTATGTGCCGGCGTCGTCGGGCACGAACATTTCGTAGGTTGAGCCTGTTGAGTCTGTGTCTTTTGGTCCAAGTGTTTGGGTTGTGCCGTCTGGTTTAACGACGGTTACTGTTAGATCTGACCACCCATACTCTACGCTCCCTAGCTCCTGCAAAACGCCAAATTTAATCAACACTTGCTCGCCAACGCCTACCGGGTTGGGGATAGCATCAACAAATGGATAGGTTTTCAGTGTAGTTCCTGGTTGTGCTTTAGTAACTGGTGAAGCAACAAGTGAAGCAGCCATAGCAAGCATCAGAAACAAAGCAATCGCTATAGAAGCTTTGTTCTTAGATATTTCTTTATTCTCCTCTCGTTTTATTGCGCATAACTGCGCGATTAATATATTATATTATAAACTGTTTAAATAATTTTCGTTTAGAAAATAAACTAAATCCATTCAATTGTATATGAAATTTTCAGCTTAGGATAATCCTATTACAACTTTTAGGTGCATTCGTATTTTCTTAATTTTCAACTAAACAGATGATGTATGGAACGTTGTAATGCTTTTAAAACATCCTGAAAAACGTCCCTAGTGGAGGCATACGAACTCATTCAACAAGGACGGCTTTGGGTGAGTTCTTATTTGCTTGCATTAAACAACAACAGCAACCATAATCAAAAATGGAGGAGTAATTCTTCATAGTTCGCGCTCTTTTCTAAGTTTTGAGGAATATTGCAGTTTCCAGAATATGGTTCTTATGTGTTTCTGCCAATTTAAAGCGAGAAAGGAGAACCATAACCTTGAAGTGCCCTGTCTGTAGCGGAAAACTTGATTTTGACCTGAAAGTTGGCTCAGCTACCTGTCACACATGTGGATGGAATAAAATTATTTTCAAACAAAGCTCACTGATAAAGAAAAGCTTAACTTCAGCCATTAGGAGCGATTTCATTAATACTAAAAAAAGTTAGTGTCCACTTACAAATAACCCGTTATTAGGTCGCAGTTTTCCTTTAGAGGGAATGGAGAAGACGGTTATTATGAAATGCCCAGTTTGCAGCGGCAAGTTAGATTTTGATTTGAAACAGAAGACAGCTCGGTGCCACACTTGTGGTTGGAGCAGATTTTTCCGTAAAAAATAGTTGATGGCGTGCAGTTACTTGTTTCTGTGTCCTTCGCCGTACTGGTAGGGTCTACTGCGGTTCTTGTCTAATTTTTTCTTAAACATCACATCCATGTCGACGTTGGGGCATGCCAAGCGGCTTGCATCTAAAAGGTAAAAGATCACATCGATTAGCTCTTCAGCTATTTTCTCTTCTGGTTCGCCTTTCTTCCAAGCATCACTAGCTTCACCCAGCTCTATGAAGGCGAAAAGGAGCTTTTTAGGAACATCTTCACGCTTGTTGTAGAAGCCTTTCTCCAAGACGAGGGATTCGATTTCCTTCTTCATCTCTTCCAAGTGCATTTTCCACTTTCCTCCCACTGCATCTCTAAAGTTCTGTTATGCTCGGCAAAGACTATAGCCCCCTTATATAAAGGAGCTATATATAGTCTGGAAGGAAACGTCGCGGATAGACCTCCTATAGGTTTCTGCGTTGATTGGCTACTAGGCTCCAAATATGCTGCGCTGGCGCTTGTTGCTCTGCGCATTAACCCCCTTCTTTTATAAAGACAGAACGCAGAGTGAGCCGCATTTTGACAGATTATCTAAAAATTTATGTGCAGATTCATACGAATAAGAAAGAAGTGCCAATATGAAATTCTCGTTTATCAGCACAAGTCCCAACGAAGGCATTGATGAACGGGAAGGCAGAAAATCCATTGCTGCGTTTCCCCCTTTAAGCATCATGTATTTAGCGGCAGTTCTCAAGGAAATAGGTGCTGAAGTTTCAGTGTTAGACCAGCCCGCGCTAGGCTTGACAGTGGAGGAAACCGTGCGTTGGGTGGAGAAAGAGAATCCTGATGTGCTAGGCTTCTCAACACTCACCAGTTCAGGCCAGACCGCGGCGCTGATAAGTAACAAAGTGAAAGAGAAAAACCCACATGTCACTACGATTTTCGGCAATCATCACGCTACGTTCAACGCGGAACGAATTCTTAGGAAGTACGCTTCTGTTGATATAATAGCTCGAGGAGAAGGTGAGAGAACGATCGCTGAACTTGCAAACTGCCTGAAAAACGGAGGAGACCTAAAAGAAGTTCGGGGAATCCACTTCAGAAACAAAGGAAAAATAGTCGCAACCCCAGATCAGCCGTTAATTACGGATTTAGATTCCCTGCCTTTCCCAGACCGCAAACTGGTCAACGTAGAATATCACTGCGTGATTGCAGGAGCAAACATCGCACCAAAAAAATTCACAAGCATCGTCACCTCTCGCGGCTGCGTTTACAACTGCCGATTTTGCAGCTGCACGGAAATTGCCCAAAACAGGTGGAGGTCAAGATCAGCCGCAAACACTGTGGAGGAACTGCAGTTTTTAGCCAGTGAAGGCTACAAGCAAATCATTTTCGTGGATGACGCCTTCACCATGAATCCGAAGAGAGTGATAGAGATTTGCAGGGGCATAAGAAGAGAAAAACTTGACATAGAGTGGATATGTGAAGGAAGGGTCGACATTTGCTCCTACGGCATGCTGCATGAAATGGTGCGGGCAGGCTGCAGAGTTCTCTACTTAGGCATCGAAAACGCCAACCAGCGAATCCTGAACTACTATAACAAGAGGATTACGCCCAAGCAGTCAGAAACCGCCGTGAAGACAGCCAAGAAAGCGGGGGTGGACGTTGTCGCCGGGTCATTCATAATTGGCGCGCCAGATGAAACTCGAGAAGAGATGTGGAACACAGTAAAATTTGCTCAGCGGGTTCCCATAGACATTCCACAATTCAACATACTCGGCGCTCACCCGGGAAATGACATTTGGAACGAGTTTGTTGCTAAAGGCTTTCTAGATCCAGAGAAATGGTGGGAGAGGGGAGTTGCCGTCTGCGACGTGTACCCTGATGCAAAGGTGTCCCATGACGAAATCATGCAAATAATGCACAACGCCTTTTTCCAGCATGTGTACCGCCCAAGCTTTCTATTGAAGCAAGTTGCAAACACTTTGAAAAGCATGTACCGAATGAACGTTTTTGTGAGTAACCTAAGCCGAATCGGCGAAATCCGAGATGCAGCCAACAGCGTCGCCTGACCAGTTAAAGCACGGTAAGATTTTATAGGGAGCGCTCGTAACACCTACATGAGGGATTTTTTACGAAGTTTGAAACTTACGTGAAGGAAATTATACCGCGCACCCACAACGTGACCAGCTTCAGATTCCCACGACCAGCCGAGTTAAATTACAAGCCCGGACAGTTCCTTTTCATTACTTTAAAGGCAGCGGATGGGAAGGAGTTAAGCAAACACTTCAGCTTCTCCAGCAGTCCAACAGAGAAAACGCACATAGAGTTCACGAAGAAATTGTCAGACAGCGACTTCTCCGCCGTTTTGAGAGCGCTTAAAAAAGGTGACTGGGCGAGAATCGACGCGCCGTATGGGCAATTCACTTTCGAGGGTGAACACGAAAGAATAGGTTTGCTTGGAGGAGGCATCGGGATAACGCCTTTCATGGGCATATGCAAGTACTGCACGGACATGCGCTTGGACACGAAGGTTACGCTGCTCTACGGCAACCGCACTGAAGACGACATCGCATTCAGAAAGGAACTGGAAGCACTGCAGGAACAGAATAAGAATCTGAAGGTGGTGTTTACACTTAACGAGGCGGATAGCGGATGGAAGGGTGCCACAGGGTTCATCAATGCGGACATGATAAAAAAGGAGATACCAGACTACAAGGAAACATTGTTTTACACGTGTGGTCCTCCAGCCATGGTGGAGATAATGGGCAAGCTTATCGAACAACTGGGCTTGCCTGAGACACAATTGAAACGCGAGTACTTCACAGGCTACACGTAACAGGTCTAAGGGTAGAATCTTCTGGTGGTTCTGGGAAACGGAATCGCGTCGATAACGTTTTCCAAGTCAAGCATCCAAACCAACAGCCTTTCAAGACCCAAACCGAAACCCACATGCGGCACCGTGCCGTAACGCCGAAGGTCCAAGTACCAATCGTAGTCCTCTTCCTTCAAACCCATTTCTTTGATGCGCTTAATCAGCACTTCCTTGTCTTCTTCTCTGGCGCCGCCCGTGGACACTTCGCCTATTCTCGGAACCAGCATATCCACGGACAGGGCAACTTCAGGGTGGTCACGGCGCGTCTTGCAGTAAAACGCTTTGATAGCAGCTGGATAGTCATAAACGAAGAACGGCTTGCCAAACTCGTCTGCTAAGGTCTTCTCGTCCTCGTAGCCGAAGTCATCGCCCCACTTCAGCTTCGCATCTTTTTTGTGGAGAAACTCAACAGCCTCAGTATAGGTTATCTTCGGAAAAGGAGTTTTAACCGAAGCCAGCTTGGAGATGTCTGCGCCTAACTCTTCGAACTCCCGCCTGCACTTGTCGCTGGCTTGTTGGCAGATGTGTACCATAAGCTCCTCCTCAAAACGCATCAGGTTATCCATGTCGGCGAAGGGCCATTCGCCTTCGATGTGCCAGTACTCCGTCAAATGCCTGATGGTCCTGCTTTTTTCAGCGCGAAACGACGGCGCGATGCAGTAGACTTTCTCTAAAGAGTAGATGAGAATTTCGAGGTAAAGCTGGGAACTCTGGGTCAAGTAGAGGTTCTGGTCAAAATATTTCACGCCGAAGAGAGTTGAGCCGCCCTCAACAGCGGCGGAAATGAACATGGGCGGAGAAACCTCTGTGAAGTCTTGGCTCTTAAAGAAGTCGCGGGTGAATTCCAAAACGTCAGCGCGGATCTTCATCACCAGGTTCATTCGGCGGCTGCGGAGCCAGAGGTGGCGGACGTCACGGATGAATTGTTCGCTTTGGTCTTTGGTTATCGGGAAAAGCTCAGCTAAGCCGATGATGTCTATGGATTCGGCGGCGATTTCGTAGCCTCCTGGCGCTCGCTTGTCAGGTTTGGCTGTACCCTCCAGCGTCAAGGAAGATTCAATCGTCAAGCGTTCCGCCTGGTTCCAAGCGGGGCTGCTTTTTTTGACGGCGCACTGGATGAAACCCGTCGAGTCTCGCACTAACAGGAAAATTAGTGCCTTTCCTTCGCGTTTACGGTAAACCCAGCCTCTGATGGCTACTTTCTCGTTTTCGTGGCAGCCGTCAAGGACCTCGCGAATCTTTACCAAAGCCATTCCGCATCAACTTCTCTCTACTATTGTTTTCAAACCTAAATGCCTATCGACTAGGATTTTAAACCTCTTTAATCTTAGGTTCGGAAACCTTGAACGCCACAAGCACGGCGAAGGGCACAGCCGCGACAGCCAGCAAAAGGAAAGGCAGCTGAGGTGACACGAACGCGTAAAGAAAACCAACCAAGACCTGCAGCAGCGCTTGGGAAAGGTACATGAAGAATTGGATGCAGCCGGTAGCCGTGCCTCTTAGGTTTCTCGGTATCATGTCGCCCATCAACACCTGATAGCTGTTCAGCTGCAGCATGTTACCCAACCCATAAAAAAAGAAAGCCAACAAAAGCGTGTTGAAGTCGGCGTTAACGAAGAGAATCATGCCGGGAACGTACAGCAGATAACCCAGAATCAAGAAGCGTTTCCGTCCCAAGATGTCCATGCTTAGTCCCGCCAAGATTCCGGGAATGGCGACGGTCAGGTACATGAAAGCCATAACAAGCGCCCACTGCGCATCTGTGATGCTTAGAACCGAGGTGGCGTAAACCACAAAGTAGGTGTAGCAGGCTACCACTATGCCGTTCACGCTTATGCTTGCCAGAAAAAGGTAGAATGTCGATTTTGAAAGCTTGCGCCAGACACCTATGCTTTCCTTCACGGATTTAGGGTACTCCCGTAGCGCATCCAAAATTTTGGGGCGGCTACTGGCATCGTTAGGCGGCAAGGTCTCTTTGAGCCTCAGCCGTAACGCTGCGGTTGCGAAGTAAGCCACCGTGACAATGGTGTAAGCGACGCGCATGCCTAAGTCGAAATTAAACGTCAGAACCAAATACTGAGCGATAAGGGGAGCGGGCAAAAGAACAAGGGTTAAGACAACCGACTGGAAACTGTACCCTGCGCCCCTGTTTTCAGGAGGCAACGAATCAATAACCATAGCCATCAAAGCTGGTCCGTAAATGCCGCATAAGTTCTGTACAATCGAGCCTAACATTATGAACGGCCAAGAAGGCGCAAAAATGAAGAAGATGGTGCCGAATGCCAAGCCGAAGGTCATAGTGGCTACAAGCCATCTTCTGCCATGCTTGTCCGCTAGGTAGCCGCCGGGCAACTGGACGAGCGCGATGGCTATGGAGCCTGCGAAGCCGATCACTGATAAGAGGAACGCGTCGGCGCCTAAGCTGAGGTAGTAGAGGCTGGCGTAGGTTTGCGGAATCGGACCTGCAAAGTACATTATAGCCCAGCTCAGGGTTAGGATTAAGAAGTTGCCTTTTAGAACGGCGGATTTGCCTCGGAAAACCGAAGACAGTTTCATTGTTCAAAAGCATCTGATAACCCTTTATTTATAATTGATAGTGAAAAAAGGCGTTTTGTCGGCGTGGCTGGTTGATTGCTGCCCGCAATTCTTAAATCGCCCTTGCGCCGAGCATATTAACCTGACTGTTAATGCCAGACCGTTCAAAGGGCGACCACAAGCTTAGAGTCCTGAAGTTTTCAGCTGTTGCCATAGCAAGCGTGGTGCTTGTAGAGTTAATCTTGGGCTTAATCGTTGACAGCTTAGCTATTCTCAGCGACGGCTTGCACGCACTGCTTGACGTTTTTTCCACGGTTATGCTTTTTGTTGCGACCCGCGCTTCGCTTAAGCCGCCAGATGAGGAGCACATGTACGGGCATGAAAAATTTGAAGCTATAGGCGGGTTGATAGGCGGAATAATCCTCGTCGGCGTTGCCATCTTGATTTTCTATGAAGCAGCAATCCGACTTATCGGGGGCGTTCAGGTCAATGAAGGGTTAGAGCTGGCGGGCTTCTTCGCCATCGGCTACACGTTATGCATAGACTTCTTCAGGGTAACCATATTCAAAGGCGCTGGGCACAGCCAGAGCACCTCAATCAAAGCAGGATTCTACGACGCCATCTCAGACCTCGGCTCAACAATCATAGCTCTTGTTGGATTTGGATTGGCAACTTTGGGATTTTACTATGGAGATTCAATCGCGTCAATATTCCTCGGGTTTATGCTCGTCTTCTTAAGCATCAAGTTGGCACGGGCTAGCATAATGGAGCTCAGCGACACTGCTTCAAAGGATATGGTGCGGGACATCAGAAAACAAATAATCCTTCATGAAGGAGTCCAGAAAAACAAGAACTTGCGGGTGAGAAAGGTAGGCGCTAAAACCTTCATTGAGACCACGGTACAGGTTTCAAGCAGCATGAGCCTCGATGACGCGCATGCGTTGGCCTCGAAAATTGAGGCAGATTTGAGAGCGGCTTTTGGGAACGTTGACACTACCATCCACATAGAGCCCTCTGAAAAAGAGCATAGAATGGAGCATGTTGTCGAGAAGTTGGCAACGGTTGAAGGGGTCAGAGAGGTGCATGACGTGGCAACCGTCTACGCAAGCGGCAAACTGTACATTACTTTGCACGCGTACGTGGACCCGAAGCTGTCAGTGGAAGAGGCTCACGAAATCGCTGACAAAATCGAGAACAGAATGCACGCGAAGATAAAGCAGCTTGAGAACGTAACCGTGCACGTGGAACCTCGCGGCGCTGATACACGCGCGGCTGAGATAGACGAGGATGAACTGAAAAAACTAATTGATGAGCTGGCAAGGAAGGTTAAGACCAGTTTACGCTTGAAGAGAACGGTGACTTACGCGGCTGAGGGGAAACGGTACATAAACATAGATTGCTGCTTCACGAAGCAGGTTCCGTTAACGGAGGCACATGAGATTGCGTCGCAGGTTGAGAAGGAAATAGCGGAGTATTTTGCTGGCGCGGTGGTTACGGTTCACATAGAACCAGAATGCGAATAAAATTGGCATAACTAACAAATAAACGCCGAACGCAAAGCATAAAGAACAGAGCGGACAATAGTTCTTATGGGGAATGCACACACATGAAGTCACTCTTAAGTGCATTCTTAATAGCCGTCATGATTGGAGGATTCGGGTTAGCTGGCACTCTGCAGTTGGACACGGTGCAAGCTTCCACAGACGTCACTGGCATAATCGGCACAGACACCACGTGGACTCAGGCAAGCAGCCCCTACACGTTGACTGGAAACATTCTCGTGAGTAATGACGTAACCTTGACGATTGAGGCTGGAACCACAGTAAACCTCAACACCTTGTACATTATGGTGAATGGCGCCTTAGTAGCGAGAGGAAACACCGCAGAACAAATTAGCTTCCAGTCAGGACAGGATGGTGGTCAGATAATTTTTGCAGAGTCCAGTACTGATTGGAACGAGCAGACAAAGTTAGGCAGCATAATCGATAACGCTTTTTTCAACCGGACTGGGATCACAATAAACGGCGGTTCACCAAAAATAAGTAATAATTTAATCGAACGCGGAACAATCACTGTTGAAAG
>CAZWPI010000031.1:0-1232 GCA_964636055.1 uncultured Candidatus Bathyarchaeia archaeon | reverse complement strand
GTGGTTCACCAGTAATTTCAAAAAATACCATTCACGATGCAGACGTTGGAGTTGAAATTAAGCAAGGTAACCCCTACGTCTTGGATAACAACATAACTGTATGCTCACCAAACCTCATTGCTAATACAGGGATAATAGAGAGAAACTACTTTGATGGTATAATCGAGATTGGGAACGCCACGGTCAGAAATAACACTATCAATTCAATTGAGGTTCAAGGTTCCTCTTCTCCGACAGTTACTTACAACAATGTCGTTAGCATTCGCTTGTCTTCCTCAACCAATGTTGATGCTACTAATAATTGGTGGGGGACCACTGACACGGCGGAAATTGACCAGAACATCTGGGATTACAATGACGATTTTAACTTGGGCGAAGTCAATTACACGCCATTCTTGACCGCGCCAAACCCCCAAGCTGTACCTGATCCAAACGCGCCGACACCAACTCTCACGCCTACTCCGCCGCCTTCAACCTCGCCGACGCCGAGCCAAGAACCCCAACAAACACAAATTGAAGTAATCGTAGGCATAGCCGTCGTGGCGATAGTGCTCGGTGCGGGCTTGGGCTTGCTGATCTACCTCATCAAAAGAAAATAACCGATAGCTTCACAGCACCTCCTTTTTCTATGGGCAACAGCCAAGCATTGATTCAACATTCAGTTTAATCTATATATAGAGGGGGTATAAGTTTTTCCGAGCACTAGAGTTTCAGCTGTTTCCCAACTGCTTCCGCAACTCTTTTCGCTGCTTCCAAGTGTCAGACTTAATGCTCTTCAATCGTTTTTCCTGAGCTTACCCTGCAAAAAGTAGCACCAAGTAATTCAGTGCAAGGTAATTTCTGCTTGTTCAAAATAAAAGAAAAACAGAGAAAAAAATTGTGACTCTTGCGTTATACTAATATTCCTGTTGAGATTATGGCTACTCCGACTATTATCCCGATTATCACAGCTATTACTATCCAGATTATTATGGCTACTACAGCTATTACGAGAGCCTTTAACCAGCCTGTGTCGAAGAAGTGCTTCACCAAAGCTAGCCAAATGAACAGAACTATTATGCTCGCTATAATGCCTGAAAAGAGATATTGGAAGAACCCGCCAATCAACGTTCCAAGAACCACAATCCAAAGTGCATCAGTGAACTTCGCCTTGTCTTTGCCCGCGAAAAGTCTTCCTGAAATCCATAGAACTGGCGCTAAAATGATGATGTTGACAATTATCTGTATTATCA
>CAZWPI010000030.1:0-15076 GCA_964636055.1 uncultured Candidatus Bathyarchaeia archaeon | reverse complement strand
TTCTTGACGGTCATCTCGCCCTTGGTGATTGTGCCCGTCTTGTCGGTGCATATCACGGTGACGCTGCCCAACGTCTGTACCGCGGACAAGCGTTTGACAAGCACGTTCTGTTTCACCATCTTCAGAACGTTTATTGCCAGAGCGCTTGAGACGGTAACTTGGAGTCCTTCTGGAACGCACGCAACCATGACGCCGATCATGAAGAGGATGCTGCTGTAAAAATCCAGGTTGAGCAGGATCAGGCTGGCGGAGAAAAACACGGTTCCCACGACAACGGCTATGATGAAGTCGTACTTCGCCATGTTGCCGATTTCCTTCTGCAGCGGACTTGGCTCTTCCTGTATCGTCTGCGTTAGGTTGGCGATTTTGCCGAACTGCGTGTCCATGCCCGTGGCGAAAACCACCGCTTTTCCCCTGCCCTTGGCGACGCTGGTGCTCATGAACACGAGGTTAGGCGAATACAAATACGCCCTGTCCACCGCCTTCACAAGCCTAGCGTTTCTCGGCTGAGGCTCCGATTCGCCAGTCAACGGAACGTTGTTTGTCCATAAGTCGAAGGCGGCTATTAAACGGGCGTCGGCTGGAACGCGGTCACCTGCCTCCAAAACTATGATGTCTCCAGGCACTATCTCCCTGACCAGCACTTTTTGGAGTTCTCCGTCGCGGATGACCTTGGCGTATTCGGGCATCCAGTGCCTCAGGGTTTGCATGGCTTTTTCGGCGCGTGATTCCTGAAAGAGGCTGAAAAAAATGTTAAGCAGCACCACGCCGAGGATGATTAAGCTTAGCTCCCATAATCCACTGACGGCTGAAAGCACGCTTGCGAAAAGCAGCAGTACCCCGAACAGGTCTTTGAAGTGAGACAGAAACTTGTACGCGAAGCGGCGGTTTTTCTTTTCAACCAGCGTGTTGAAACCGTACTTTTTGAGGCGCGTTTTAGCCTCTTCGGTGGTTAATCCGTTAGGTGACGCAGCTAAGGCGTCGAAGACCTCTTTGAGACGCATAGAAGCAGCTTTTTCCAAGAAATCCCAGCCAAAATTCTGCCGTTCTCTATTCACCGATATGTTGTCTTTACAGCGTTTTTGGCTAGGTATTGGAGGTTAAATTTAAACTAATCGGATATGAAATGTGGTTTTGCCCCAAAACGTCTTGCGTTTCCATTAAATATTCCAAGAACGGTTGCCATAAAGTTAATAGGCGACAGTTTTTATTTCCATGTAGCTTGTCTCTTTGGGAGCGAATCGTAAAATGCTTCGATTAGTACAGTATTTCACAGTAAAAGAATGGTTGAATATTGGTTTGGATAGATTGGAGACTGTTTAGTTATGGCACGGTATAAGCAAGTTGACGAAATCGTCAGGCTGATGGACAATCCAGAAATCATCAGGAACACCAGCATAATCGCCCATGTAGACCACGGAAAAACCACGCTTTCAGACAGCCTTCTGGCTGCTGCTGGCATAATCAGCACGCAAACGGCAGGGCAGAAACTTTTTCTTGACTCTTGGGACTTGGAGCAGAAACGGCAGATGACCGTGTTTGCGTCAAACGTCAGCTTGGTCCACACTTTTGAGGATAGGGATTTTCTGATTAACCTCATCGACACTCCAGGGCACATAGACTTCAGTGGAGCGGTAACCAGAAGCCTCAGAGCGGTTGACGGTGCTCTCGTGGTTGTCGACGCGGTTGAGGGTCCTATGACTCAGACAGAAACCGTGCTTATGCAAGCGCTTCGCGAACGCGTCAAGCCCATATTGTTCATCAACAAGGTTGACCGTCTCATAAAAGAAATAAAGCTGACGCCTGAGGAGATTCAGCGCAAGTTCGCGAAGATCATTGTGAGGATAAACACGCTTATTGAAAAGTACGCGCCTGAAGAGCATAAGAAGGACTGGCAGGTCAAGGTTGAAGATGGACGTGTGGCTTTCGGTTCGGCGCTTCACAAGTGGGGACTGAACCTGCCGCACATGCAGAAGAAGGGGCTCTCTTTTGCCGACGTTATTGATGCGTACACTGGCGCGCCGGAAGATGTTGGAAAAAAGGTGGATGAACTGAGCAAGAAGGCGCCTTTGCATGAGCCTATCTTGGACATGTTCTGTGAGCAGCTTCCTAATCCTTTGAAGGCGCAGCCGTACAGGCAGAGCCAGATCTGGCCTGGAGAGGCTGAGAGCGCAGTTGGAAAAGGTATGGCGAAGGTAGACCCTAATGGTCCGCTTCTGATGTGTATTTCAACGATTGAGGTTGATCCGCACAGCGGCACCGTAGCCATAGGCCGCGTCTTCAGCGGTTCGGTCACGAAAGGTAAGACGGTGCAGCTTGTGAACAGTCATCAGAAGGGCACGGTGCAGCAGGTTTACATGAGCATGGCAACCGACAGAGTTATCGTCGACAAAGTTCCTGCAGGGAACATCGCCGCCATCTCAGGGTTGCCTACGATTCATGTGGGTGAAACCGTGGCGGAAGACGGTGTGGAGACGCATCCGTTTGAAGGATTAAAGTACGTGTCAGACCCAGTGGTTACCGTGGCGGTGGAGCCGGAAGACGTTAAGGACCTTCCGCTTTTCGACAAGGTGATGCGCAAGCTAACGACGGAAGACCCTAACCTGCATTTTACCATGAACAAGGAAAGCGGCGAGTTCCTGTTAAGCGGCATGGGCGAGTTGCACCTTGAGATTACGGCGTACCGAATGCAGGAGGCAGGGTTGAAGGCGAAGCTCAGCAAGCCTATCGTGATATACCGCGAAACCATCAGCCACGACTACGGAGGCCGTCCAGTGATGGGCAAGAGCCCGAACAAACACAGTAAACTGTGGATAACCATGGAAAAGTTGTCAGATGAAGTCATTGAGGCAATCAAAACGGAGAAAGTCTCAGAGATGCAGACGCGGGAGGAAAGGCAGAAAAACCTCAAGGCGTTAGGCTGGTCAACGGATGACGCAAAGAACGTCATAGCCATTGAAGAAAACAACTTACTCGTCAACAGGATAAAGGGAAGACAGTACGTTGAGGAAGTTTTGGACCACGTGAAATCAGGCTTCCGAGAAGCGGTGCACACTTCAGTTTTGGCGAAGGAGCCTGCTTACGGTTTGAAAGTTAACCTTGAAGACATTACGGTTCACGAAGACCCAGTGCACCGTGGACCAGCACAGATTTTGCCCATGACTTGGCGTCCAATCTGGTGCGCTTTCCTGCTGAGCGACCCGAAACTCTTAGAGCCGCTGATAAGCTTCGAATGCAAGGTTCCAAGCAACTATGTCAGTCCCGTCATAGCTTTGGTGCAGAAGCGCCGCGGCAAAATCTTGGACATGACCAACGAAGAAGATATGGTGGTTGTCAAGGCTGAGATGCCAGTGTCCGAAAGCTTCGGCATCGCAGACGAACTGCGCTCGTCAACCCAAGGCAGAGCCTTCTGGGCAACCCAGTTCAGCCGTTGGGCACCAGTTCCAGAGCAGATGCAAGCCGACACGATAAAGCAGATACGCGAACGCAGAGGGTTATCGCCGACGCCGCCGAAACCACAAGAATTCTTCGAAGCAGAATAAACCAACCTTTCTCTCTTTCTTTAGTTCTGCGGGAAAACTGAAACTTCGAAACCTAAAACCGTTAAATGAAGCGATTGTATAACTAGATTGAGGCGGAGAAAATGGACAAACCTGATTTGAACAGACTTTGGGAAACATTCATAAGGTTTTCGTGGGACGACTTGGCTTCAGGAAGGCAAATTGATTTAATTCGGGAAAAGGTAGCCTCCACAATTTCTATTTTGAAAGCTAAAGGAGACGTCGATTGGTACTGCTTTTTGATTAATAATAGAAATAGTGGGGTTCCAACATCTGAAGACGATGAAGATTTATATTTTCACATAAGGTTTGCACTCGAAAAACACATTAATCCAGTAGATGTTCTTCCCAGCTATTGCGTTCTGACAAGAAAAGTTGACCCTGAATGGGTTAGAACAATTTCCATTGATAGTAAAGGGACACAGTTTGATGCGTCTTTGTTTAAGGAAGAAAGCATTGAGGGAGTGTGGAAAATTCTCGGAGAGCAATCTGAATGGCTGCTTAACCTGTTAAATGCTTTTAAGGAAAACATCAATATTCCGGTAAGCTATGTCGAACGATTTCTGCATTACTATACTGACATGACCGGTTTGGTCTTCAGACGCGTTAAACCTTAGTATTTTTGTTTGGGAAAGTTTAATGTGTACAAGCGCGTATTGAGTTCTGATGAGTTATGATAATCGTTGGAATTTGCGGTAGCCCGCGGCAGCAAGCCACCGAGCACGTTTTGAAAGACGCCTTGATGCTGCTGGAAGGGCAGGGCTTTGAAACACGCTTCTTCACCGTCAGAGATAAGCGCATAGAATTCTGCACCCACTGCGACTACTGTCTGGAGCATAAGGAATGCGTGTTCAAAGACGACATGCAGGAAGTTTACGCCCTGCTGAAAGAAGCGAACGGCATAATCTTTGCCACGCCAGTTTACAACGGTGGGGTCAGCGCTCAAACCAAAGCCGTCATGGACAGGTGTCGCGCAGCGGTAGCAGGCGACCGCAACTTCTTCAAGTACAAGGTCGGCATGGGCATCGCTCTAGGCGGAGACCGCGTGGGCGGGCAGGAAGCCGCCTTGCAACAGATTCACACGTTCTACATCCTTAACGGCATGGTACCAGTCAGCGGCGGATTCTTCGGCGCAAACCTCGGCGCCACCTTCTGGACGAAAGACACTTTGGAAGGCGCAAAGCAGGACGAGGAAGGGTTCCGAAGCCTGAAGAAAACAGTAAAAAAGTTCGCCGCGTTCCTAAACAAGTATGGACAGTGATCAAGGGAGAAAGTGAACATGGCTGATGAACAGGTTGAAGTTAAGAAACGGAAGGTGGCGTGGGGAATCACGGGCGCAGGCGACAAAATCGCCGAGTACATAGAAGTTATGAAAGGGATTCAGAAAGAATACGCGGACACGGTGGAGATACAGGTTTTTCTCTCAAAAGCCGCAGACCTTGTCCTGAAGTATTACAGGCTTGAAGACGACCTGAAACAGAATTTCGCCAAAGTCAGAGTTGAGCTAAACTCCAACGCGCCTTTCCTCGCCGCGTGGATGCAGATGCGCAAATACGAGTTCCTCCTCATCGCTCCTGCCACGTCAAACACGGTCGCGAAAATCGCGAACGGCATAGGCGACACCATGCTCACCAACGCCACCATAATGAGCCTAAAAGCCTTCGTACCCGTCTACATCGCGCCCACGGACTACAAGGAAGGCACGGTGTACACGAAACTTCCAAACGGGAAAGAAATGAAACTCCGAGTCAGAAAAGAAGAGGTAGAACAAGTCAAAAAGCTAAAGCGCATGGAAGACGTGCATGTGCTGGAAGGTCCACAGAAAATCCGCGAACCCTTCCAAAAACATTTCAGATAAACGCAGCTTTGATTCTTTGAATAGCTGAAATGATAGCCCTCTCTGTTTCAGCCCTTAAATAAGGGAGGGGGTAGTCTCTCGTGAGCACAACAGTTTTAAGCCGCAGCCGCGCCAACCATCACCAACAGGACCAAAACACCATGAAAACTTGGCGCCTAATCCCACTCCAAACACATAACGCTTTCATGAATATGGCTATTGATGAAGCCATCTTGCAATCGCGCATGGAAAGCCTTGTGCCAAACACCCTCAGACTTTACCAATGGAACCCCAGCGCGGTAAGCGTGGGCAAAAATCAAAACCCAAACGACACCGTCTTCGTGGACAACTGCCGCAAACTCGGCGTTGACATCGTTCGCAGAAACAGCGGTGGCGGAACCGTTTACCACGATCAAGCTGGCGAATTAACCTACAGCGTAACCGCGCAAACACGCGACCTCGGCAAAGACATCCCAGTCATCTACACATGCGTCTACACCGCAATCACAGACGCACTCAGGCTCTTGGGCATACCAGCCGACTACAGCCTAGGAGACCAGAAAAACTGCCCAAACCTCACCGTCAACACCCGCAAAATCAGCGGCAGCGCCCAAACCATAAAGCGCAACATCATCCAACAGCACGGCACACTCCTGCTAAGCGTCAACTTGCCGCGCATGTTCCAACTGCTCCGTGTTCCATTCACAGACGACTGCAGCCTAGCCACCCAAGTGGCACAGCGCAAAATCACCAGCGTCCAAAACGAACTCGGCCACGCAGTCACCGCGGAAACAGCCGCAAACGCCCTCACACAAGGCTTCAATGCAACACTGAAAATCCAGCTGAACACAGCAGGACTAACCCAGTACGAGCAGGCACTTGCACAGAAACTCTACACCCGCAAATACACAACCGACAACTGGAACCAAAACGGGAAAGCTAACCCTTTTTCGCTAAACGCCACCTGACACCCAGAGGCGTGTCTTCCACAACCACACCCATCTCCCTCAGCCGCACGCGAAGCGCATCCGCAGTTGCCCAATCCTTGGCTTTTCGGGCTTCCTCACGCTTCGCAATCAATTCCTCTGCCTCCTTCGGCAAAGCTTCTTCCCGCTCAGCCTCACCGATCACACCCAATACGCCATCAAGTTTTTTCATAAACGCAGAAACTTCATCTGCTTCGCTTCTGCTGACTACACCTGCATCAAGCAGTGCGTTCACTTCACGCACAAAATCGAATAACGCCGCCAACGCCACGCTCACGTTCAAGTCGTCATCCATCGCACAGCCAAAACCCGCTTGCACGCCACGCAGCAACTCTGCGGCTTTTTCTCCGCTGCCTTTCCCTTCTGCGTCTTGCAGCCTTCGAACAAAATTCCTCAACCGCTCCACTGCAGCATGTGCAGCGTCCAACCCTTCAAAGGTGAAGTTGAGTTGCGCTCGGTAATGCGTCGACAGCAGCAAATAGCGAATCACGATTGGGTCATAACCCCGTTTAAGCAGGTCCCGCAGCGTGTAAAAATTGCCAAACTTCTTTGCCATCTTTCGTCCCTCAACCAGCAGATGCTCGTTGTGAAGCCAGTAGTTAACGAATTTTTTGCCCGTGGCCGCTTCACTTTGGGCGATTTCGTTCTCGTGGTGGGGAAACATGTTGTCGATTCCGCCGCAGTGGATGTCGAAGGTTTCGCCCAGATAGCGCATGGACATGGCAGAGCATTCGATGTGCCAGCCGGGTCTGCCTTTGCCCAGTTCGGTTTCCCAGAAAACATCGCCGTCTTCTGGTGTCCATGCCTTCCACAACGCGAAGTCTTGTGCTTCCTCCTTCGTGTACTCGTCTGTTTTCACTCTTGCTCCTGCTTGGAGCGCTTGGACGTTGATGTGGCTGAGTTTGCCGTAGTTTCTGAATTTGTTTATGGCGTAGTAGATTGAACCGTCTTGGCTTTTGTACGCGTAGCCTTTCGTGATTAGGGTTTTTACCAGCGCCACCATTTCGGGGATGTGGCTGGTGGCTTTTGGGTAATGGGTTGCTGGTTTAATGCTTAGTTTTTTGATGTCTTCGAAAAACGCGTTTGCGTAATGCTCCGTGTACCGCTTCAAGGGGATTTGCTGTTCTTGGCTACCTCGGATAGTCTTGTCATCCACATCAGTAAGGTTCATGACGTGCGTGACCATGAAGCCGCGGTATTCCAGCCAACGCTTCAGCAAGTCCTCAAAAAGGAAGGCGCGAAAATTGCCGATGTGCGCATAGTCGTACACTGTAGGTCCACACGTGTACATCCGCACCTTGCCTGGCTCTATGGGCATAAAGCGTTCTTTTCGGCGAGTTAACGTGTTAAAAAAGCGGATGCTTGGCGTTGCGGTGCTCATTTACTTTCCCTGTGAAGTACACGGACGGAAATTATATAAGCATTCCAGTGTGCCTCTAGTGCTCACGAGAGACTACCCCCTCTCCTTTATAAAGGGCTGTAGTGCCGTCGGGTAGACCCCTCTACTGGTTTCTGCATGGATTGGCTATTAGGCGGCAAATAGGTTTGTGCTTATCGGGTGAATTGGTTACAGAACAGGGAATATCGTCTTTAGCCTGGGTTTTTTCAAAAGCTCGCTTTCATCCGCGGTTTCGTCTTTTTCCTTACGGCTTCTTTTCTCCTTCGCCGATCCTTTCGTGGGTATGCGTTTTTCAACTGGCGGTTTATGGAGAAGCATGATTTTTTTCAGGCGCATCTGGGATAGTTACTAAAAAAAGGGAGGGAGTGTTGGTGCATTTTTTGCTGGATGCTTACCGTTTTCTTAGCATCAGGACGAGTAGCAGCCCGACTACTGCGATTGCGAGTATCATGCCGATTCCGAAGCCTGTAACGTACATGTCAGTCATTGGCGCTGGCGTTGGCGTAGGCGGAGGAGTATTCTCTGGAGCTTCCTCCACATACAAAGCGGTTGCTGCATGCGAAGGCCAGAACGATTCGCTTCCGTCGAAAGTGGCGATAACAGTGTATTCACCAGGAACATCAGGAGTAAACACGCATTTGTACATGCCGTCTGCATCACTTGTGGTTCTGCCAACCTCGTAGACGTTGCCGTTCGGATCAAGCACGCTTATGGTTACGTTAACGCCTACTGCGTCTGCTGGACGCGGCTTCTACATGTACACGTACTCCATCCACGCTTCCATGCTCTCGTCAGAAACAGCGGGAACACCATACGGAAAGCGTGCCGCCTGCTCATTCTGCTCCGTACCAGCAGCGATGTCCATCACTGAACCCTTTACCAGTACTTTGTTGCCGTACGTTGTTACGTCGTTTTGTATTGAGACTGTAGTGGCGCTTGGTCCTTTGCCGACACAGTACACTTGCATGTCATAGCAGTTGAGGAAGACAAAGAAACCGTCTGCAATAACGTCGCAGGCTGCATCCATGCCTGTGCCCCAGCCCATCAGAGTCCAGATTTCCTCGCCAGTCGTAGCGTTAACGCAGCGGTACACCGCATCCTTGTAGTATGGTGAGTCAGGGGAGTGCTCTGTGGTAGCCAAGTAGAGTTTTCCATCGGCAATAACGTCTACGAAGACTGGGTAAGTACCCCAAGCTGTTTCGAGACCCGCGAAAGTGCTGTTGCCAGGACCACCGTTACCATAGGTCCACAGTAGGTTTCCGTCCTTTACATCGTAGCAGTAGAGTATTCCACCGTAGCCGGCAAAGTAAATTTTGCCGTAAGCGACCATGGTTGTATCCCTGAATAGGTGTAGTCGTTTGTAGGTGTAGTTGGACCCCACACTTTATTGCCATTCTCGAGGCTGTAGCCAGTAAACACCATAGTCTCTTTGTCGTGCATGACGAAGATGCCTGCCTCTGGGTCCCAGCCTACAATACTTCGGCTGACGTTGCCTGGTGCCACGTCATAGTGCTTGGTCCACAATATTGTCCCTCTTGAGCCTGACTTCAGACTTACAGCCGTTATGTTCGCTCCTTCCTCGCTTAAAGTTCCTCCGAAACCGCCGACATGCATTCCTAAACTGCCTTGCATGAGAAGCACAATGTCATCCAAGCTAACGCAATTGGTTGCCCCTAGGTTGGGTCCAACGACGTCCCATCTTCCTGGACCCAGATTTGGTATTGTTGCGTTCCAGTCATAGCGGTCTGGGGAAATGCTCCCGTTTACCGTCCCTGTGTACCAGTTGGCTACGCCGATTTGTCCCTCATAGTTGACGTTCATTTTTGATGAGTTCCACTCAGCCATCCATTTGTTTTGCCAGTTAAGCTGAAGATGCAGTATCTCGCCCTTTGGTCCGACGTACGCTGCTCCTGAAGGAATGTTGGTCCAGTTCATGTCTACGAAGTCTCCTGTGCTTGGGTCTATTGCTTGGGCAAAGTTGTTTGTGAATAGCAAGCCGTCTGGGAGGACGCCGTGTTGGTTGCCGTCATCATATCTGTAGAGGTAACCGAATGATGGTACAATGGTGCTTCGGAAAGTGCCCCAGCCTGGAATAGTCCTTTCAGTATACCCGAAGTTGCGGTACCATATCTCTTCTCCAGTGCGCAGATCAACGCATATGTATCCGCCGCCACCGCCAGAGTTACCTAATGGTAGCTCGTAGTAGAGCCTTCCGTTCATTATCAGTGCGTTGCTGAATCTAGTGTTGTATGAACCGCCCATGTAGTAAGTGGTGCCATTTATGCCCATGTTGTTTCCTCCGACAACTCCTCCGTCTCCAATTGGTCTTGACCACATGATGTGGGGGCTGTTAGGTGCAATGCCGTCCATTTGTATAGCGCCTGGGATGCCATAGGATGTGCCCGCTCCAGGAACGTAGGGTGAACCCAGCCAGTTTGATGAAACCGCGTACCAGTCTGTGTTCTGTCCCTCTATGGGACGCGTCCAATACTCCGTCGGCAATGGATAGCTAGTTTTGGCTTGAGGCAACGGCTCTTCCTGCACCGTAAGCGTCGTTGTCGCGCTAGCAGCCGAGAAAATGTCGCCTTGGTAGTCACCTTCCCAAGTGTATGTTTGTTGAGGATACTCGAACAGCATAGTGTATGTGCCAGCTTGGTCAGGCGTCCAAGAAGTATATTGTATGCTAGTCGGGTCGGTAATGACAGGCCAGTTCATTACTTCTTTGGTTCCGTCAGGCGCTGTGATTGTGAGTTTGTAGTCATGGCGTTTAATGTCGTTGGTCACTAATGCTCCGGGCATAGGTGTGTCAACCCACATCACAATGCTCACGCGTTGTCCGACGCCCACAGGATCAGGTGCAGGAACGATATAGGCGTAGGAAACAATTGTCCATGGAGGGTCATGTGCGTTAGCGGCTGGAGAAGCAACAAGTGAAGCAGTCATAGCAAACATCAGAAACAAAGTAATTGCAATAGTCGTAGCTTTAGTTTTCGAAATTGCCATTTTCCTATTCTCCTTTATTTTTTTCGTGAGAATATCGTATGAGTCAAAGAAGTTTTAAATAATGGCATGAAGTTCTACTTCTGACAACCTTTTTCGTTAATAAGTTAATGTCTATACAAAAATTTCCTACTTTTATGGCAGAAACTCGCTTTTTCTGCAGCTTCCATATTCCCACCAATTTGCCTATCAAAAGATTGAAAATCAACTGTTCGATAGGAGAAGAATCGCTGTGTTGTCTAAGCCTTATGAAAAGAAAAAATGGGGGTTGTTGTTTTGTTTTACATCTGGGATGGCGCTGCAGGTTGGCTCTCTTGCGGTTTAATGGTGAAGAAGGCAATTGCAAGCAACAGCGCAGAAATCCATATTAGGATTAGCCCTATGCCGAAAGCTATGATTAACACGGCTCCTATGAGCATCAGTAATCCAGCGGTTGAGAACAAGCCAACGCCTGATTTTGCTGAGAGCGAGATTAGCGAGCGCCGTACAAAATAGGTTGCAATGATCGCGAACACCCAGAGGATAATGAGGGCTGCGAAAAGTCCTGCAAGGAAAGGCACGATGGCATCCAGAGTGAGGTTTGATGTATTGGGGGTTAAGCCTGAAAGTGCTGTCCAGTCACCATTCCAGTCTGGATAGATCGTGTACAGAAAATCCGTTAGCGAAGTTAGAACCGTAAGAATAACCGCCCCTACCGCAATGACGCCGCCAACTATTCCTGCTATCAAACCGTAAAGCGCGTTGTTGAAAATGCCTCTTTCAGTGTAGTAGCTAGCTAAATTGTACAAGCCAACCATAACAAGTATTAGACCTATAAGCTCAATGACGCCATAGGAATTGATTACGGGTATAATTCCAACGAACATCAGGATTGCGCCGACACCGCCCAGAGTTTTGCTAGTCTCTATTGACATTTCTTTTTCCTCAGAGCATTGGTCTCGGTGCATTAAGGATAAAAGCTTTTTCCCGCCCTGATACCAGACGATTCTCTAACATGCCGAAAAAATCAGCTCCTAACATCGCGAAAGAAAAGAAAGCTCTATCCAAACAACCGGCTGAAGCCGCCGCACGTACACTAAGGCAACAGCATTGCCGTGGCTCGCTTACTGGGCGCCAACAAGCGTGCTGGTCTGCTGAATCTCAGCCATTTGCCGTATGTCCGTGACGATCTTGTCCAGCTGCCCCAAACTTTTGGCTTCGATCCGCACAACTATGTCGTAAAGACCGTAGGTTACGAGGACTTCTGTAACCTCTTTGGTTTTCCTGATTCTCTGAGCGGCGTCATGCTCCTTGCCGCGCTTCACGGTGGCAACCACGTAGGCTTTCACAGTCTCCGCCATAACACTTTACCTCTAAACAATTCTTTATTCCTGAAAGAGCCTTTAAGCGTTTTCAAAACGCATAAGCGCATAAGGTCTGATGCTGCTTTTATCTGCTTGCGAGGCTGCGTTTGTATGACTATCTGAGGTCTACGCCTTCAATTTGATCCTTTAGCACGTCGTAGTAGCTTTGAAGGTACTCTTTGCCTTTTTCTGTTATGGTATATGTTTTTCGTGCTCTTCCGCCTTTGGTTTGTTTTTGGCTTGTGAGGAAACCTTTCTGTTCAAGGGAGTTGAGCATGGGGTAGAGGGCGCCGTGTCTGAGTTTTATGTTGAAGTTTGTTTCCACTTTCTTTTTGATTTTGTATCCCCATAGGGGTTGGGCTTGAACCATCCGTAATATTTGGATATCTAGCAGGTTTTTGATTATGCGTTGAACAAGTTCTTTTCGGTAGGTTTCAGCCATGGTTTTCTCCTTTGCGGTGGGTTCTGTCTTGATGTGTCTGTGTTTTGGCTTATTTAATTTACGTTAGAATATGGGTTTTAGTATTGCTTGGTTATGCTTTTTTATGCTTGTGGTGAGTATGAACCTTTATATTTGCGTTTATTCTCTATAAAGACATGCGATATGTCCCATAATGGACATATTGTACAAGAGTCGAACAGAAAAACTGTTAAACACAAATACAGAAGGAAAAAAATTGGCAAACCCCCAAAAAGAGGTCCAAGTAAAATTAATGAAAGGCCTACTAGACCTCATAGTTCTACAGTTTCTAAGTTCGCAACCCATGCACGGCTACCAGATAATCACCAAAATCCGCAAAAGCTTCGGCGTCTACTTCGGACCAAGCACCATCTACCCCCTGCTCGCCACCCTCGAAAAGAAAGGCTACGTCAACAGCGAATGGAACATGACAACAGAAAGACCCAGAAAAATCTACAAACTCACAAACGAAGGACACAACCTGCTGAACTTCACCGAAAACTCGCTTAACTTCATATGCAGAAAAATAAGCGCACCAACAAACAATGACATAACAGTTGAGCCATCCAACCGGGCAGCGTTAAAGCCGATGATGAAAAAAATTAGAGCACAAGAATCAATCATTTGATCCCGAATTTCATAAGGCACAAACAAGAGCGCTCTCAGCGGTTGTGGGTCCACGGAGAAGAATGCATACTGCAAAATATTCTAACTGTAACTTACTGTAAGTTATATCTCTCTTAAAGCAGGCGACAAAAACGGTAAATATATCTCTCTAAGTTCATACTTCTAATTAATGCATCTTGCAAGGTGAAGGCTTGAATCGAGATTCCAGCGGCCAAAGCGGTGAACTACACCGGCAAGTTCTCGAGTTTTGCAGGCACATTGCTGGTTCAGCTCAAATCACCGCGATAAGTTTGCTCGGAAACTATTCCACAGGAACGTCAAGCGTGAAAGCAACGTTAGAGACCATACTGGTGATTCGTGATTTTCAGCCCAGACTGATGAGCTACGTTAAAATCGTTGGTGGAAGGAGCATAATCTTTTTTGCTGTCGACCAGTGGGTTTTTGAAAGAGACGTTGAGCGGGGCTTTTTAGGCGAAGCCTTGGTAGGCACCTTAATTTTTCCTCACACGGCTCTAAGCGGCGAAGCGTATTTACACATGCAAGAGATACTCCTGAAGAAACGCCTGATCCTTGAATCGCTGGAAAACTTGGTTCTCAGCTTTCCAGAACTCTCTTACCGCCTTCACATAAAGCCGAAATATTTCATGTACGAGGTTATGCTGAACCGCGTTAGAATTTTTCCTCCGCTAGCCTACGGATTATCAAACTTCATGAACGGCGTCGCCCCTAGAAAGGAAGTTGAACTGGTCTTCCGCGGCTACATGGAAGCCTTGAAGCAGCTTGAAAAAGAGAAAAAAATCAGCCTTTCAGAGGGCTACGTTATGATTCCCAAAAAATTTGTGGCTGAAAGCCAAAACCCAAAAGTCCGCTTAACAAACATTTCAAAGAACGCGCCGAGAACCTTATTCACCTCAGTGTTCGCGGCTTTCCCGCAGCTTTTAAACTTCTTTTCGCAGAACACTGAAAACCTTCTAAAACTGCAAAAATTCCAGTTAAAAAGAGACGCGGATTTGACGCGCCGTTTTGTGGACCCTCAAAAATACCTTTTTGTTCCCACAGCAGAGGGCTTAGTTTCGTTGGCAGACAGAATTGGCATAGACGCCTTTGCCCGAAAGATGCTTTTGAACGGCGAGAACGGCAAAATCGAGATTGAACCAGTCGGCGGCGTCTTAAATGACGTGTACTTAATCAAGGCGTATCCGAATGGCGAGGAAAAAAAGGTTCTTGTTAAGCGGTTTAAAGACTGGTCTGGTTTCAAATGGTTTCCGCTCTCTTTGTGGTCTTTTGGAGCTCGAACCTTCGCTGTGTTAGGTCGGTCGAGGCTCGCGAGAGAATGCGCAATAAGCGAGTTTCTACGTTGCGAAGGACTTAACGTTCCCAAAATTTTGCATGTGAACCACAGTGAACGCTTGGTTTTCATGGAATACATAGAAGGTGAAAACCTCAGCAACACCATCAAACGCATCACAACCGCAACGGGTAGAAAAAGAACCGATAAGGACCTCTCAAAAATAACAGAGGTGGGAGAAGTTTTCGCGCAGGTGCATTCCCTCAACGTTACATTAGGTGACACGAAACCAGAGAACGTGATAGTTGACCCAAACGACAAGATTTACCTGTTGGATTTTGAGCAGGCTTCTCACGATGGCGACAAGGCGTGGGACGTAGCAGTATTCCTGTATTACTCAGGGCATTATCTTCAGCCGTTGTACAGCAACGGAAAAGCCGAATCCATTGCCAGAGCGTTCGTAAGCGGCTACTTGAAGGGCGGGGGTGACGTTAACACCATCAAAAAGGCAGGTAACTCTAAGTACACGAGGATTTTCAGCGTCTTCACCATGCCGTCAATTATAATAGCAATGTC
>CAZWPI010000029.1:0-15627 GCA_964636055.1 uncultured Candidatus Bathyarchaeia archaeon | reverse complement strand
TGAAACCGCCCTCGACAAAAACTTCCTCCCGCACTTGGGCAGAAGCGACAAAAACAGGAAGGAAAAAGCCATATTCCTAGGTGAAATGGCTTTCAGAGTTATTCAACTTAAACTCGGAAGAAGGCAACCTGATGACAAAGACCACTTCAAAAACAAGCGTTTGAGACTCGCAGGGCCTCTTCTCGCCGACCTCTTCCGCGTTTCTTTCAGAAACTTAACCCGCGACATAAAGTACCAGCTTGAGCGCATAGGCGTAAAAGGTCCCATAATAACTGTGTCTGCGGCTGTCCGTCCGGGAATAATAACCGAAAGATTCCAGCATGCGCTTGCAACTGGGAATTGGGGAAGAGGCAGAGTCGGCATAACCCAGCTCTTGGATCGAACAAACTACATATCCACACTCAGCCACTTGCGGAGGCTTCAGTCGCCGTTAAGCAGAAGTCAACCTAACTTCGAAGCCCGAGACCTACATCCGACGCACTGGGGACGCCTATGCCCTAACGAGACACCTGAAGGATCTAACTGTGGTCTGGTCAAGAATCTGGCATTATCAGCATCCATTTCCGTGGGTGTGAACGCCGAGAAAGTTAAACAGCTGCTTTTCGAGATGGGCACGGTTCCAGCCTACGAGGCTAATGCGGCTTTAAAGACTTCAGGAGCAAAGGTTTTCGTTGACGGAAACATAATCGGATACTGCAATTCAGCTCCAGAACTGGTCAACACCTTCAGAGAAAAAAGAAGAGCAGGAGAAATCTCAACCGAAGTTAACATAACCTACTTCTCAAAGCATCAAACCGAAATGGAAGAGGTGCACGCTAACTGCGATGAAGGAAGAGTTAGACGCCCGCTCATAATTGTTGAAAACGGCGTTCCGAAGCTCCAGTCCGCCCACTTGGAAAAAATAGGCATCGGCGAGTGGACATGGGAAGATCTTGTCAAAAACGGTTTGATTGAATATTTGGACGCTGAAGAAGAGGAAAACGCGTACATAGCAGTATCTCTCGAAAATGTCAATCCTCAGCACACACACGTTGAGATCGCGACGTACACAATTCTGGGAATCTGCGCGTCAACAATACCCTATCCCGAACACAACCAGTCCCCGCGTAACTCATATCAAGCCGCGATGGCTAAACAAGCCCTCGGAGTTTATGGCACAAACTTCCATCACCGCGTGGATTCAAGGTCGCACATACTGCATTATCCGCAAGTGCCCTTGGTTGAAACCGAATTAATGGAAATCATGGGCTACAAGCAGCGCCCAACAGGACAAAACTGCGTTGTTGCCGTTCTCTCCTTTGAAGGCTACAACATGGAAGACGCTTTAATCTTCAACAAGGCCTCAATTGAAAGAGGCTTAGCCCGTTCAACCTTCTACAGGATGTATGAAGCTGAGTGCCGCCAGTACTTGGGCGGGTTAAAAGACAAGTTTAAAGTTCCCGAACCTGGAACCCGTGGGTACCGCGGAGAACAATATTACAGGCTTCTTGAACCTGACGGAATAATAAGTTTGGAATCTTCAGTTGTAGGCGGAGACGTTCTGATCGGAAGAATAAGCCCGCCTAGGTTCCTCGAAGAATACAAGGAGTTTGAAGTTAAAGGTCCATCTATGCGGGACACATCCGTGGACATGCGCCCCTCAGAAACAGGAGTCGTTGACGGAATTTTCATAACAGAGTCCGGCGAAGGAAGCAAACTCGTAAAGGTCAGAGTACGCGACCAACGTATCCCAGAGCTAGGAGACAAATTCGCCTCTCGCCACGGACAAAAAGGCGTCATAGGCTTAATCGTGCCGCAGGAAGACCTACCCTTCACAGACGAAGGCATCGTTCCAGACATAGTGATCAATCCTCACGCTATTCCGTCAAGAATGACCATCGGTCAGTTCATCGAATCCCTTGCGGGAAAAGCTGCGGCGGCAAGGGGAAAACCAGCGGATGGCACACCATTCTCCAATGAAGGACCTGACGAAATCAGGAAAAACTTGGTGAAACTTGGTTTCAGCAACACTGGAAGCGAAGTATTCTACAATGGCATGACGGGCGAAAAATTCGTAGCTGACATCTTCGTAGGTATCGTTTACTACCAGAAACTGCATCACATGGTAGCCGACAAAATACACGCCAGAGCCCGCGGGCAAGTGCAGATGCTGACGCGGCAACCTACTGAAGGCAGAGCCAGAGGCGGAGGCTTAAGATTCGGCGAAATGGAACGCGACTGCCTCATAGGTCACGGCGCGGCCATGCTGCTCAGGGACAGGTTGCTGGAAGAATCCGACAAGTACACTTTGTATGTTTGCGAAAACTGCGGTCAGATCGCCTATTTTGACATGAAACAGCGAAAATACGTGTGCAAAATCTGCGATGAAAAGGCCAAAATTTCCCCCGTCATTGTTTCTTACGCGTTCAAACTCTTGCTGCAAGAGCTTCAGAGCTTGTGTATCACGCCAAAATTAACCCTAAAGGAGAAGGCATAAAATGTCTTCAGAAGAATCAATTCACAAAGTTGTTGACGAAATCTCTTTCGGTCTGATTTCACCCCAAGAACTGCGTAAGCAATCCGTTGTAGAAATTCAAACGCCAGACACTTACGATGAAGACGGCGCACCCATCACCGCGGGATTAATGGATGGCCGATTGGGCACTCTGGAACCTAGGCAGAGATGCAAAACCTGCGGCAACACGGCAATCCGTTGTCCAGGACACTTTGGGCACATCGAACTGGCAGTGCCCATAGTGCACATAGAATTCACGAAAATAATTCACGAACTCTTGAAGGCAACCTGCCGCAGTTGCGGGCGAATACTCCTGTCGGACGACAAAGTGAAAAAGGTTCAAAGCAGAATTGAAAGATATCAGGAGCTTTTGGGCACGATACCCGATGTGGTGTATAAGGGTATTATGCAGGAAATTAAGGCTAAGCAGTGTCCGCACTGTGCAGCTAACCAGTATAAAATCACTTTTGAGAAACCTACAAAGTTCATAGAGCAAACCGAAGCAGGCTCTGAACCGTTAACGCCCAGCATGATTAGGGAAAGATTGGAGCGCATTTCAAATGAAGACATGGAAATTTTAGGTTTCAACCCCAATGTGGCAAGGCCCGAATGGATGGTCTTGCAGGTTTTGCCTGTGCCTCCGGTTTACGTTCGCCCCTCTATAACGCTGGAGTCGGGAATCCGCTCGGAAGACGACTTGACCCATAAGCTTGTTGACATAATCCGCATTAACCAGAGGCTTAAGGAAAACATGGAGGCAGGCGCCCCCACACTTATCATTCAAGACTTATCCGAGCTTCTACAATACCATGTGACCACGTACTTTAACAATGAAGCCTCAGGCATACCGCCGGCAAGGCACCGTTCAGGAAGAGCGTTAAAGACCCTCTCGCAACGGTTGAAAGGGAAAGAAGGAAGATTCAGAAGCAACCTTTCAGGAAAAAGGGTTGACTTCTCAGCGCGAACGGTTATTTCTCCAGACCCGAACCTCGACATAAACGAAGTCGGCGTTCCAAAAGACATAGCCATGCGCTTGTCTGTTCCTGAAAAAGTAACCAAGTGGAACATAGAGGAAATGAGGCAGCTTGTCATAAACGGACCTGAGCAATATCCAGGCGCCCTCTACATTATCCGTCCAGACGGGAAACGCATACGACTTGAATTCGTGGTGGACAGAGAAAAAATCTCTGAGGCCGTAGAGCTCGGCTTCGTCGTGGAGAGGCATCTCAAAAACGGGGACATAGCAATATTTAACCGTCAGCCATCACTCCACCGCATGTCAATTATGGCGCATTACGTTCGCGTTTTGCCCTACAAGACTTTCCGTCTGCACCTCTGTGTTTGTCCGCCCTACAACGCGGACTTTGACGGAGACGAAATGAACCTCCACGTACCCCAAAGCGAAGAAGCGCGAACAGAAGCCCTGTTGCTCATGCAAGTCCAAGACCAGATACTCTCGCCGAGGTTCGGAGGTCCCATAATAGGCGCCATACGAGACTTCATCACGGGAGCATACTACTTCACAAGAAGAGCAAACCTCATGCCTAAAGACGAGGTTAACAGGTTACTCACGGCAACGGGCTACGTTGGTCCAATGCCAGAACCTACGGTTAAAGAGCCTCAGCCCTTGTGGTCGGGCAAGCAGATTTTCAGCCTCTTCCTGCCGAAGACTTTGAACTATGTTTTGAAGGCAAACCTCTGTCAGGGATGCACCAAGTGTGAAGAGGAAGACTGCAAGTACGATGCGTACGTGGTTATCAAAAACGGTGAGCTCGTTTCGGGCATCATCGACCGTCGTTCTATAGGCTCTGAGCAGTCTGAGAGCTTGCTGCACAGGATAATTAAGGATTACGGGACTCAGGCGGGACGTGAATTCCTGAACAAGATAACGAGGCTGCTGAAGCTTTTCATAACCATGCGCGGTTTCACTTACACGTATGACCAGCTTGTTCTGTCGCCTAGAGCTGAGAACCGAATTAAGAAGACTATGGAGCGGATACAGAAGAAAATTGATGAGCACATAGAAAACTTCCGCAACGGAACTTTACCGAGGCTGCCTGGGCAGACACTTGAAGAGTCCTTCGAAATCTACGTTATGCACGAGCTGGCTACAGCCAGAGACGAAGCAGGAAAAATCGCAGACCAGGATTTCACCATAGAAAACGCGGGCATAGTCATGACCAGAACAGGCGCGAGAGGCTCAAGCCTGAACATTGGACAAATGGCCGCCTGTGTGGGGCAGCAGTCGGTGCGGGGCAAAAGAATACTGCGTGGGTACGTTGGAAGAGCTTTGCCACACTTCGTTGAAGGTGACCCCAGCCCGAGAGCAAGAGGCTTCGTTTACAACTCTTACCAGAGCGGCTTGGACGCGATTGAATTCTTCTTCCACGCTATGGGAGGCAGAGAAGGCTTGGTGGACACCGCGGTCAGAACGCAGCAGAGCGGTTACATGCAGAGAAGGCTCATTAACGCTTTGGAACACATACGTTTGGAGTATGACGGCACCGTCAGGGATTCAGCTGGAGACATAATTCAGTTCATGTACGGAGAAGACGGTGTGGACCCCGCCAAGAGTGACCATGGCAAAGCGGTGAACGTGAGCCGACTTATCAGCCAGATAAAAATCGGAGAAGAAAAAGGCAAAGCAGCAACGGCGGATTACATTAAAACGAAGTTGAAAGAGGTCGAGGGGCAACTCACGCCGATACTTATGGATCAGCTTAAACAGAATTTAGCCAAAGCTAAGCTCAGCAAGGAAGGCGTGGACAAATCGGTTGCGCTTACGGCTGATCAGTACAAGAAGGCGTTGATGGAGCCAGGTGAAGCCGTGGGCATAGTTGCTGCTCAGTCTATAGGTGAACCCGGCACGCAGATGACGCTCAGGACGTTCCACTACGCGGGAGTCAAGGAGCAAAACGTCACTTTGGGCTTGCCGAGGCTGATTGAAATAGTTGATGCCAGAAGAATCCCGTCAACGCCGATTATGACGATATACTTGACAGGGGATTACCGGAAAAGCAAGGAAGGCGCCGTGGAAATTGCACGCAACATAATCTACACGTCTTTGGAAGATATAGCTTCAGCGATCTACGAGGATCCAGTGCGCGAGGAAATAGTGGTGGAACTGAACACGTCCATGATGGAAGACAGAGCAATAACCATGGATGAACTTAAGGATAGGCTGCAGATCCAAAACGCCACTGTGGAGATAAAGGAGGATACGGTGCAGATTACGCCTAAGAAAATTGAAAACTTGAAGAAAATGCTCAGCAAGGTCCCGAGTTTCCACGTTAAAGGAGTGCCCGACATAAAGCGTGTGCTGGTAACCGAAGAACACGGAGAATGGGTTATAAGAACAGATGGCTCAAACTTATCCAGGGTTTTACAGATTTCTGGCGTAGACACTTCACGAACAACAACAAACAACGTGCATGAGATAGCTAAAACACTTGGAATAGAAGCAGCAAGAAACGCCCTAGTCAACGAGGCGAAAGGAGTCTTGGAAGACCAAGGCTTAGACGTGGACGTGCGCCACGTCCTGCTCGTCGCGGACATGATGACCACAACGGGCGAAGTGCAGCAGATAGGCAGACACGGAATCAGCGGCAAAAAAGCAAGCGTATTAGCGAGGGCAGCGTTTGAAATCACGGTTCCGAACATTGTGGAGGCAGCGGTGAAGGGCGAGAGCGACCCGTTGGAGGGCGTGACCGAAAACGTTATTGTTGGGCAGTCGATTCCGATCGGCACGGGTTTGGTGGAGCTGTACATGTCCACTTTTGAAAAGCAAGAAAAGAGCGGAGGAAAAACGGAAACATGATTGACGTAGATAAAGCGCTAGTTTCAGTTGTGAAGACTGGCAAGGTTTCTTTCGGAGCCAACATGGCTTTGCAGAACGCCAAGACTGGTAAGGCTAAGATGATAGTTTTAGCGTCTAATTGTCCAAAAGACATAAAAGAGCAAGTGGAATATTATGGTAAAATCTCTAAGGTTCCCATTATGACGTATAAAGGCACTTCAATAGATTTGGCGACTGTCTGCAACAAACTCTTTATTATATCAGCATTAAGTATAAGAGAAACGGGTGACTCAGAGATTCTCAAAGTCATTGAAGATAATGAGACGCAAGAGCAAACTGGAGGAATTGAGTGACTACAGGCATTAAAATCACGTGCGACGAAATGCGTTATATCGCTTTGTTTGAAAGCGTCAGCGGCGCCGGCGTCAAAGACTGCATAATCGACGAAGAACAGGACCGCGCGATATTCATCGTGAACCAAGGTCAGGTGGGCGTTGCCATAGGAAGGGGCGGCAGGAACATCCACACGCTGGAAAGGATGACTGGGAAAAAACACGAGATAATCGAGTACTCGGAAGACCCAGTGCAGTTCATCAAGAACGCCTTGAAACCCGCAGCGGTCAGGGAAGTTCGCATAACCGAGCGGACGGACGGAAAGAAGATGGCGGTCGTGACGGTTAACCCGAAGGATAAGGGCGTCGCCATAGGCAAGAACGGCAAGAACGCGGAACGCCTGCGCTTTTTAGCGAAACGGTACTTCGACATTCAAAACGTCAGCATCACCTAGCCCGTCTTTAGGCGGCTAAGCGATGAAGCGTCGCGAACTATTAGTCTCGACAATACGCTAAGCTTATTTTCAGACTAAAAAATATGATGCATTAACCTACTTTTCACAAACATAAGAAGCGAAAACTGCGTGCCGGAGAGCTTGGTCAAGAAATGTTGACTAAGGTTTCAGCTGTTAGTCAAGAAACCTTGACAAAAACCCTTTTACAGCAGAAACAACCCGATATAAACAGGTTAGGGAATCAACAGCAATGAAGAAAACACTTACTGCAGCAGTTCTTGTCTTGGCACTACTTATCTCAATAATAGTTGGAATACAACTCGTTAACGTAGCAGTGGCAAATTTTACGCCACTTCCCGAACTGCCAACGCCAATTTACATAAGAGGAAACGGAACTGTTGAAGGAGGAGCAGGAGCGTTACAGCAGGTTGGAAACACCTACACTTTTCTCAGGGACATCAACGAAACTCTTGAAATCCAAAAAGACAACGTCATAATTGATGGAAATGGTTTTTCACTCATGAAACCTCCTGAAGTTAAGACAGACCAGCTCCTAACGCCGATAGGCTGGTTTCCATCGATCCAAATCTCAAATAAGAGTAACATAATCATCAAGAACATAAAATTCGATAAATGCTACACCAGCATTAGCGTCGAGAACTCCTCAAATATTATAATCATTCAAAACATCATGGAAAACGGAAACGAAGGCATCTACATGTCTTCATGCACTAACTGTAGCATCATTGGCAACGAAATAATCGACAATTCATTCACAGGGTTAGACATCCAAGATTCAAGTCTTCTCAATATTGCTTACAACACCATCTCAAGAAACCACTTCCATGGTGGATGGATCGCCGTCAGCTACTCAAATATAAGCAGAAACAACATCACTGACAACTCTTTTGACCATTTTGGAATCGGACTTTACCTTTACGGTCCCAACTCGAACAACCGCATTTTTGAAAACAATTTCATAAATAATGAAATTGGGCTTTTCTACCAAGGTGCTCGGGGCTCAAGCGTAAACAACAAGGTATACAGCAATTATTGGAGCAACTATCAAGACCCAATCGTAAACGTAGCCGCAGACGCCGCCAGCGGCGTAGACCAATCCCCACTTACAAGCCCTATCTCCACGTCTTTTGACCCATCATTATTTCCTTGGCTTTCACCAACACCAACTCCTCCTAATACACAATCTAGTTCGGAACCCTGCCCAACATTATTATTTGCAACAGCTTCTACCGCGTCAGTAGCCGTCATCAGCATATGTCTTTGGGTTTACTTCAAGAAACGCAAACGCTAAGCAGAGAAATAATTGCCCTTTTCGCTTCTAAAAGTCTTTAGTCCCCCTTATGTTAGTAATGTGCAGTCCACTCTTGGCTTCAAGGGTGCTGTAAAGTCTTCGGTAAAACTTCTCCATGTAAACTTTCGGTTGATAGCCTTTTTTCTCACAGAGTACATGGGAGGTGGTTGAATGCCACATCATAGGCATTTTACTAAATGCAAACGAAGGCAAGCTAGACGCAGAGTAACATCCTCAAGATAGGTTTTTGGAATAAATCTTTTAGCTGAATAGAGGTGATAAGAGAGATTGGAAAATCGAGAAGGAAAAGAAGGCATAGGTCGCTTGGCTAAAGAAGAAAGATTGATAACGCGGATAGTAGGGTTTTTCCTAATTTTTTATGGTGTCATTTCATTCATTGACCCGAACAGATATGGTTTTGGCATTTCATCCACCTATTCAACGCTTTTTTCACTGCTATTTATGATTGTAGGTATATTTTTGGTTACACGGCAAGGCGGTAAACATGTTCATTAATGAAATTGCATATCAATTACGGAAAGCCAAAATAGAGATGGAACATGCAGTCTTGTTGAAGGAAATGGAAATTGCCCTTGTTAGCGAAGCAGGTTTTCCTATTTCGATTATAGGCTTGGTTGTAAGTCTAGGTATCTATTTTTCGGTTCCGAACATCTTAATGATAGTTGGTTTTACTTCAATAGTTACAGGTTTAATTGACGATTATCGAATAAAGAAGAAAAAAGAAATTATGGCTAAAGAACTTGAAATTGATAGCTTATTACATGAGTTAGGGTATTAGCGAAGTTATGGAGTAAATGTAACGGCAACCTCTCTTGTAAAACCTCAGAATAAGAAATGTGCCAAACGCTTAAAACGTAAGCACTATTCTTCTTAATACTAAAAAGGGTTTAACTTAGGCGAACAGCTTTGGATGTCTATGTAGATGAATCAGGTGACTTGGGTTTTTCGGAAAAATCCACGAGGTTTTTTGTTGTCGCCTATGTTGTGTCTGACTCTACAAATACCCTCGAAATCCTTATGAAACGTCTTTTGAAGAAATTTCACAATAGGAAAAAATATCATTATTCACGAAACGAACTAAAATTCTCCAGAATGAACCCAGAATGTAGAAAAAAGGTTTTGAGAAGTGTGTATCAGTGCGCTTTGGATTTAGGCGTAGTTGTTGTTGAAAAAGCCAAGGTCAGAGGAGGATTAAGAAAGGATTTAACTATACTTTATAATTGGTTGCTAGTTCATCACATAATGTCTGCTTTGGTACCACGCCTAAACAATGGAGAGAAAATTCGTATTGTTTTTGATAAAAGCCTTCCTAAAAAACGCATAGTCTCATTTAATGAGTACCTACAAAACAAAGTGAGCTACTTGTCTTATACTGAAGGCTATGAAGTTGAATTAGACCAAATTGTTTCTAATCATGCAAATTCTGAATATGAACCCTGTCTTCAAGCTGCCGATGCTGTTGCTGGAGCATATTTTCAACAATATGAAAATGAAGACGAACAGTATATTGAAATTATAAAAAACAAAGTTAGGTCTTTTAGATACCTTTGGTAGAAGTAATGCGAACCCTATCCTATTACTCCCATCCCACCAATGCGGGCATCATTGATTCGGATAGGTCTTACTCGCAAATAATACTACTACTATTAGTTATTTAAAACTTTGTGACTTACTACTCACTACACTATGTCAGTATTGGCTTGTTGACTTGCGTTTTGTATTAATGTTTTCCATTTGTTTTGTCCTTCTATTTTTATTCCGCATGCTTCGCTCGGCGTTTGACCGTTTAACGCTTCGTGAGGTCTTATGTAATTGTGGAAAAGTTGATAACCTGTAAGCATGACTGTGCGTCTGCGTTTTAAGCCTCTCATGGTTTTCTCTCTGTCGCGAATTTCACCGTTTAGGCGTTCCATTTTGTTGTTGTGGACTTTACCGCTTAATCGGATTTCTCGGATATGCTCTGCTCCATCGAAGGCGTATTCACATGCTTTAGAGTAAGATTGTAAACCATCTGTGATTAGCGTTTTAGGTTGCTTTTCCATTAATCGCTTTACCCGCATGAACAGCATACGTGCGTCATGCTTGTCTTTGGTTTCAGCGACTTCTTGAGCGATTAAGAACCGTGTTTCATCATCCATTATTGCGAATAGATATTTCAGGTTACCTTTCACTTTAACGTAAACTTCATCTGCTCTCCATGTATCCGAAACATTTGGCACTATCTTCTCAGCGTAGTCACGCATCAACCTAACATATTTCTTAATCCAATTATAGACTGTTTGATGTGAGACTTCAACACCTAACAACTTTAGCGATTGCATCGTGTTTCTCAAAGATTCTCCGCTAAAGTAGAGTTGCATAGCTGCCGTGATTGCTTTAGGGTCATGCTTCATACGCTCAAAACCGATGTTCACGCTGAAAGTTTTTCTGCAATCTTGGCACACAAAACGCTGAATATCTCCAGACTTGTTGTGACGTACTCCAAACTTCTTAATGTTTGGTGAATGGCAGAAGACACATTTTGAAACTATGACTTCTTGGATAACTATGTTCTTTTTGACTTGTTCTTTCATTTTGAGGCTAAATTCTACTGCCCAGATGTGCTTGCATTTCACGCCTCTGTATTGGTGGTCTGGGCATTCGCAGTGCCATTCATCTTCAGAAACAAAAACTGTGTAGTCGCCATTTCCGCTTTGAGAGTGTACTCGGTAAGTAGCGCAATCAATTTGACTGATTTGTTTCTCGGGTTTTTCGGCTATGGTTAAGCCTCTTTGTTTTCTACCATCAAGTTTATTTGAGGGAACTTGGATGTTTATTGTTGTGGGGTTTGATTCATTCACACGGGTCAACTCCATCAAGGGGATGTTTGGTTTGCCGACCGCATCCCCTTGCTACCACAATAATATCTGTTTTAACTATTTAAATATTACTGTTTTAACCGTTAAACTTATTAAGTAGAAACAGCTACTATGGATAGTAGAAACAGTTGGAGGTGACCCGTGTGAAAGTAGGAAAATACGATATTCCTAATATGAGACTGCATCCAACCCTTTTTGAAGCAACGAAAACGATGTATGAGAAATTCGGTGCAGAGGAAGCGCCTGACCAGCTTACCGTAGCGCAGTTGCTAGGACATAAAACAGACAAAAGCGGTGCATTCATTTCAAAACTTGCTGACCTCAGAGCCTATGGATTGATTACAAGTCGTGGGTTAAAAGTTACTGATTTGGGCAAGAAACTTACTTATGACCCTAGTGATAAAGAGCGAAACAGCGCATTGAAAGAAGCTCTGCTAAATATACCGTTGTGGAAAGAACTTTTCAGTAGATTCGGTAAAGCTCTTCCAATCAGTGATTTCTGGGTTGAGCTAACTAAAATAACTGGTTTAGAAGCTCCCGAGGCTAAAAGAATCGAGGAAACTGTCAGAAACGCTTATTTGGCTGATTTCCAATATGTAAAAGAGGAAAAGGAACCTGAAAAAGGCGAGAAAGGTATGGAAGGACAGGACAACATTAACAAAAACGTAGCAAAACCACCAGAAGGACTAGAACAACTCACGCTAGGCGCTGACATCAAAGTTTGGCTGCCAAAAGGAGACAAAGAAGCTGCCAAGAAAGCAATTCAGTTGATAAAACTCTATAGCGGAATAACTGAGGAAGATTAATCTTCCTCACCCCTCTGTTTTTTATTTTTTTTGGCTTGCCTATTCTGTTAGGTTAAGTTACCCAACATTCTGATTACCGCGTGTGCGGAATTTCTGGTTTCTTTCCTGCGAGCAATTCTGGAATAGTAATTATTTGGATTTTCGGGTATTTGTGACCCCATGTTGGAGAAGTATAATGGTTTGCTTCAAAAGCTGCTTCCTTCATCGGCTTAGTAGGTTCATAAAGAGTTATTAGAATACCCATAGCTGATTTAGTGGCTTGAACTGTGCCGATTAAGTCTCTGACTATATGCGCTCCGATATTAGCGCCACCTTTAACTTGAACGACAATTTTCTGCAAATTGAGGCTATCGCTTTCCTTGAAAGTAAGCCATCCATCCACACCTTTGTCAGCGCCTTTCTTACCTTTAGGGTCATCACTTGATTGTCCTGTTGGTCTAGCGTCAATGAGAGATAAAGCCCACCATTGAAACTGGAAAGGGTTTGACTTTGCTAAGTCTATGGCACTTGCCAAATCTGCGGGTTCACCAACTATTTGATAGCTTTTCCCCGCAATAACGTGAATATCTTTAAGACGTGACCTGATTAGCGATATTGCCAAATGCGTGATGTCAATTCCAAGCCATTTTCGCTTTGTTTTTTGTGCAGTCATTATGGTTGTGCCGCATCCGCAGAATGGGTCAAGAACCCAATCGCCTACATCACTGCTTGCACTGATTATGCGTTCAAGTAATGCTATTGGCTTCTGAGTCTGAAATCCCATTCGTTCTTTTGCCATAGAGTTAATTGGCGAAATATCATCCCATATTTCTTGAATAGCAGCGCCACCTTTAGCTTCCAATTCATCTAAGTACCGAACAAGCTGAGGGATTCTAGACTTGGTATATATCAAACCTTTTTTCTCTAATTTTAACATCTTCTCTTTAGTAAATCGCCAAGGTCGGGTTATTCCATGAAACTCATAAACAGGTCCTCTTCCACCAGGCGGGTTCAAATTGTCAAGTCTAAACAAACGCCCATTCTTATCGGCATGGCGAAACTTCGTCTTAATGTACTCTTCTGACCTGCTCCTGCTTTGTCTATTAAACTTGTAATCATCCGTTTTTGAATAGAAAAGTATGCGGTCAGCATCTCTGCCAAATCTCTTAGCATCTGAATGTCCCGTTACACGCTTCCAAATAATTTCATTTCTAAAGTTTCTTGTTCCAAAAACAAGGTCCATAATTATTTTTAGATAATGACTTGCGTTTGAATCGCAGTGAAGGTAAATTGACCCTGTGGGCTTCAGGACTCTATATAATTCTCTTAGCCGTATAGTCATCATTACCAAATATGCCATCATGTCATTTCTGCCAAGAAACGCATGGAGAGATTGTATTGTGGCAGTGAACTTTGGGTCTTCTTGAATTTCAAGATAAGTATTTTCAGCGGCTTTATCCCAATGCCAAAAATCGCTAAAGGCTTGAATCTGAGCCACAGACTCTTCACCTGATTTTTCCTTAAAAAGTATGTTGTAATCTGCTTTGCTGTTGAATGGCGGGTCCAAATAGATTAAATCAACACATTCATCTGGAAAATACTTACGGAGTACATCTAAGTTATCGCCATAGTATAATGTGTTCATCGGAAACGGTTGCAATGCCATGCTGAAGTAATTGTGGGTTTTTCTTAAAAGATTTAGCCTAAATTAACGTATGAAGTAACCACTTATTTATTTTCAATCAAGCTATACAATAATTTTGAGGTGAACAAAAGTGAATGACACAGTTGTTCTCAGAAAACTAGATGACATGGAAAGAATACTCAGGAACATAGAAGGGCATTTAAATCGCATAGATGCCAAACTTAACCAAATACATAACGACTTGCCATAACCCATATTTTTCATTTTCTTTTTTTGTCAAGCATCAACCGATTTTTTACAGACCAACCCAAAACAAGCTTTTCAACCGAAGACTTTACAGCACCGCTTCAAGCTATATATAGAGGGGGTATAAGTTTGTGTGAGCGCTAGAGCCCTTCACTCGTCCTCTTGCTCTTCCGCGTCTTCTTCGTCAGAGCTTTCAGAAGGCAAGGTTGTCTGTGCTTCGCTTCTAAGAAGCATGTCAATCAGCGCTTTCTCGTCCACTTCCGCACGAGTCCTCCAATCCAAATACAGCTGGTCATTCTCGTCTTCCTGCAGATAGCCATAGCGAATGTAGCGGTCAATGTTGATGCCAACTTTCCAGCCAGGCAACTTCTCGCCCAGCAGCTCTTCCACATCTTTCCGCGGCGCTTGCCCCTTCTTGCTGATTATGTACGAGATTGCCACGGCTAAACCCGCCAAGTCGTCTATGCGCCAGCCAATCATCTTCGACTCTTTCGGCGTTAACTCGCCCCGCAACGTCACGTAAAAACGTGCCCTGTTCAGCTCTTCCAACGTTGGCTTACCAGCAGGCGTTTTCTCTTCTTCAAAAACGGTTTTAACCTGCAAATCCAGCGACTTCAAATAGTCATCAAGAACCTCCAGCACTTTCGGGTAATCAGCGCCCAACGCCTTATGCAGTTCCCATCCCTTTACACCGGGTTTTTGGTGTCGCCTGTAGAACAGCATGTGCGTTGCTCGTTTCATTTTGCTTGCGTAAATGCCCTTCGTTTTCTTTCTCAATCCAGTTCGCCTCTCTTCCACTTCTGCCAGTTCTCATACGTCACCGCTATCGGAATCGAAATCGACTGTTGCGTTCCGATCTTCGCCAAAGGCTTTTCGAAGGGTTCAATGAAAACCTCCTCCTCCAACGGGTGAATCTCCAGCGTCGCGTAACCGTAAGTTATCAAGAAGCTTGCTAGGAAAGCGCGCTCCACGGTTTCCCCGTAAGTGTCTGCACCTATAAAATCCCAGTATAACATTTTACCGTCAGCCCCTTTCGCCTTAACCTTCTCCTTCAGCTCCTGCCAGTAACTCTCCAACTCTTCAGAGAAAAACTTGTCCCCCATCACCTGCTCCTTAATCAGCTCTTCCCTGCTGGTAATTCCCATCCCCACTTCTGGAACAGCAAGTTCAGGCCACCTTTCCTTAAGCGGCAAAAGACCATCCCAGTACCGCATAGCCTCCGCAAGACTGTGAAGGCTAAGCTGCTCCAACTCAACCAAAGGATGCCACGCCTTAAGGAACACGCCGATCATCTCTTCTTTGGTGGCTTGCGTGATTTTCTCTTCAAGAAGAAACGGGTCAGTGTAAAGCGAAGTCGAACGCTGCTTCACCCACTCGCTCTGAAGCTTAATCACCGAAGCCAAATGATGAATCGCTTCCGAATCCAGATTAAACTCCTCAGGCTTGTCCCACTGCGGAAAATACTCCTTCACCACCTTGATGATGTCGTCAACGTTCAGCAAGAACGGATCAACAGTGTGATTCTCTATGGCTATGCACATCTCGATAATCCGCTGCAGCTTCTCCGTTCCCTGCTTCTTCTGCGCCTTTTTGGATTCCACTAGGCAACCTCTCGCACTACAGATTTTCCTTCAACATTCTGCACCGTGATGATGTTCGCGTTCTCCTGAGCAAAAGTGATCT
>CAZWPI010000028.1:0-15750 GCA_964636055.1 uncultured Candidatus Bathyarchaeia archaeon | reverse complement strand
AGCCGGAAACTATCTACAGACAACTAAAAATCTAAAAACGCAAAACTTCAGTTATCAGATTAACTATCGCCGTGTCCAAGTTGATCATCCAATCTTCAACTCCTACCTTGTAATATATTCGCATGCTATTCCGTTAAAAACTTTCTCTAGCCGCAAAACGTAACCCGCTAGCACAAGTTTGAATTTACGGCTTAAAAACCGAACCTGCTCTTCTTATGCTTAACATCCTGATCGAACTCTTCCGCCAACTGCTCCAACAGCGCACGCTGCTTAGACGTCAACTTCTCAGGCACCGAAACGCCAACACGCACCAAAAGATCGCCTTTGCCGTAACCCCTAAACCGCGGCATCCCTTTCCCTCTCAATCGGATAGTCTCGCCCGCCTGCGTTCCCGGCTTAATCTTCACCGTAGCTGACCCATCCAAAGTGGGCACAGAAACCTCTGCGCCAAGGGCCGCTTGAGGATAACCAATCACCAGCACGTACCAAAGGTCGTCTCCATCCCGCATGAAAAGCTTGTGAGGAACAACATGCACGAGAACGTAAAGGTCGCCAGCTTCGCCCCCGTTAGGCGCCATTTCACCTTCGCCTCTGAGCCTAAGCTGGTACCCCTCATCTATCCCTTCAGGTATTTTCACGCTTATCTTTCGACGCTTCTTAACCAGTCCAGTGCCACGGCATTTCTCGCAAGGCGTCTCTATTATTTTGCCTTTTCCCCGACAGGTGCTACAAGGCGTCACCTGCACGTACATGGCGAAGCTGCTTCGCCTCATGTTCCTGACCCTGCCTGAGCCGTTGCATTTTGGACACGTTATGGGCGAAGTTCCCGGACTGGCACCTGACCCACCACAGACTTCACACTTCTCGGTTCTCGGCACCAAAATCTCCTTCTCAGTGCCCTTCGCTGCTTCTTCCAGAGTTATTTCAAGATCATAAACAAGGTCTTGTCCCCTGTTGATTCTTTCGCCGAAGCCTCCACCGAAACCGCCGCCGAAGATGGTTCTGAAAAGGTCTCCGAAACCGCCGAAGCCGAAGCCAAGGTCGCGGAATATGGATTCGAAGTCTGCGCCGCGGAAAATGTCTTCCGGCGTGTAGCGCTGGTCAAAACCCGCATGACCTAAAGTGTCATACTGCTGCCTCTTGTCGTCGTCTGACAACACCGCGTAAGCCTCGGAGATTTCCTTGAACTTTTCCTCTGCTTCAGGCGCCTTGTTCCTGTCAGGGTGAAACTGCATAGCCAGTTTTCTGTAGGCATCTTTAATTTCTTCTTTAGAAGCGTTTCTGGATACGCCGAGAACCTCATAATAATCTCGTTTTTCAGCCATGCACTTTACCGCTAAATTCGAAATGCAACTTCCTAATCAAAACTCTTTCGGCTGCTCACTTCACTTCGTAATCTTTCGAGTCAACAACTTTTTCGCCGCCAGCTTCTCCCGAAGGTGGCGGTTGTTGGCTCTGCTGCCCTCCAGCTTGCGCTTGCTGTTTCGCCTGCTCAGCCGCTGCCTGCTGATAAATCACCGTGCCGACTTCTTGAAGAACCTTCTGCAACTCCTCAGACTTAGTTTTGACCTGCGCCATGTCGTTGCTGGCTAACGCATCTTTAAGCGCCGAGACCGCTGTGTCTATTTTGCCGTTCTGCTCCTGCGTCAGCTTATCTGCCAGGTCTTTCTTGGTTCGCTCTGCCGTGTAGATGAAACTGTCCGCGTTATTCCGCAGTTCAGCTTCTTCGCGTTTCTTCTTGTCCTGCTCAGCGAACTGCTCGGATTCCTTAACCATGCGCTCCTTCTCTTCTTTCGACAACTTCGTGGACGCCGTTATGGTTATTTTCGCCTGTTTTCCAGTGCCAAGGTCTTTGGCGGTCACGTTAAGTATGCCGTTGGCATCTATGTCGAAGGTCACTTCTATCTGCGGCACACCTCTTGGCGCGGGTGGCAAATCAACTAGGTTGAAGGTGCCGAGAGAAACGTTGTCCGATACCATGGCACGTTCGCCTTGGAGCACGTGAATGGTGACGGCTGTCTGGAAGTCCGCTGCTGTGGTGAACACTTGGGTTCTCTTCGTAGGAATCGTGGTGTTCTTCTCGATTATCCGCGTGAATACGCCGCCTAACGTTTCCACACCAAGCGACAACGGCGTAACGTCCAGCAGGAGCAGGTCTGTCACTTCGCCCGTGATGACCGCTGCCTGTATAGCCGCGCCTATGGCGACGCATTCCATGGGGTCTAAGCCGCGTTCTGGCGCCTTGCCCAGTATCTGCTCCACGAATCTCTGCACGAGTGGCATTCGGGTCATGCCGCCGATGAGGATAATCTTGTCAATTCCTTGAGGAGTCAACTTGGCGTCTTCAAGCGCTTTCAGGATGGTTCGTTCAGTTTTCTGGACGATGGGCTGCGCCAGCGACTCAAGCTTAGTTCTCGTCAATGTTAGATGCAGGTGTTGAGGCCCTGCGTTTGTGGAGGTCAAGAATGGCAGGTCAATGTCCGTCGTCATCAACGTGGTAAGTTCTATCTTGGCTTTTTCCGCCGCTTCCTTCAGCCTAGACATAGCCATCTTGTCGCCTGTGACGTCTACGCCTGTCTGCCGCTTAAACTCTTCAACCACATAATTCATCACCGCGTTATCCACGTCGGTACCGCCCAACTGCGTATCGCCGCTGGTGCTGAGCACTTGGAAGACTCCTTTGCCGAAGTCCATCAACGTGACGTCGTGGGTTCCGCCGCCGAAGCTGAACACCAAGATTTTCATTTCTTTCTCAAGCTTGTCGATGCCGTAAGCTAGGCACGCAGCTGTGGGCTCGTTGATTATGCGCATGACTTCGAAGCCCGCGATTTCACCGGCGTCTTTGGTGGCTTGGCGCTGGTTGTCGTCGAAGTGCGCTGGAACCGTAATGACCGCCTTGCGCATCGGGGTGCCCAAGTAGGTTTCCGCGTCTTTCTTGATCTTTTGCAGAATAAACGCTGAAATCTGCTGCGGCGTGTATGTTTTTCCGTGAACGTTTACCGTGCAGTTTGTTCCCATTTTCCGTTTAATCTCAAAAATTGTTCCTTCAGGGTTGGCAGTTGCTTGGCGCTTTGCCGGTTCGCCTATCAAAAGTTGACCGTCTTTCGTGAAGGCGACGACTGAGGGAAACATTTTCCCAGCCATGGTGGGACCTTCCGCGCTCGGTATTACGGTTGAGCGTCCGCCTTCGTAGATGGCGGCTGCGGAGTTTGTGGTTCCCAGGTCTATTCCTAAAACTTTTTCTCCTGTTTTTGCGTTACTCATTTTTTTCTTGCTCCTTTTGTGATTTTGATGACTTGACTGCAACTTTGACGATGCTGGGTCTAATCACTTTATCCTTCATGATATATCCTTTTCTCACTTCTTCGGTCACAACGCTTGCTTCAACATCGTCACGCTCTGTTGCAGAAACAGCATGATGGAACGAAGGGTTAAAAACCTTACCCGCCCCACACTCTATAGGAGAAACACCTTCTTGCTCAAGAACTTTTCTGAGCTTCTTAAGCGTCATTTGAACACCCTCAATGATAGGTTGAGCAGAATCCGCTGATTGCACGTTCTTGAGAGCCATTTCTAACTCGTCCTGAACATCTAACAGCTGAAGTACTAAGCGTTCAGTGCAGTACTTCTCGACCTCTTCAATTTGCCGGTCATAACGCTTCTTCAAATTCTCGAAATCCGCCTGTAAATACTTCAACCGCGTCAGGTAGTCCTCTGAACGCTTCTTTTCCGCTTCTAGAAGCTGCTCAAGATCGACTGACTGTTCCTTTTTTTCCTCTGCCATTGAGGCGTTTCCCTCTTTATTGATTACAAAAATTTAGCGTATGCGAACAGAAATATATGTTTCGCCCTAAAATCATATTTGTTGGCAGAATTCGCTGTTTTCTGATCAAAGCCCAGGCGCATTTATTAGTAAATCACTATTGGCGGCGTTTCTTGAAGTAGAATAGTACGCCTGCGACCACGGCAATCAGAACTCCAGCGGCTATGGCTGCCCAGGACCACCATTGCATCCACAACGACGTTTCAAGGTCTTGCTTGGCGATGTTGCTTATGCTGAGTTCGTCGATGATGGCGTTCGCGTCGTGCCCGATGTATAGGATGGCGTTTCGTTTTATGGTGCCTGTTGGGTTTTGTTTTCCCGCAGTCACTCTTACGGCTTTTTCTTCGCCGTTCACGTACAGGTGCATGCCTGACGTGAGGCTACGTGTGAAAACAACGTGTGTCCACTCGTTCAGATGTATAACGGCTTCGGTGGTTACTATTTCGTTGAAGCCTTCTGTGTCAGTAACCACGTAGCCACGCAACGCGCCCACGACTGGAGAAGTGCTGTTTTTTGGTTCCATTCCGTTAACGGCTAAGCCCGCTATTCGGTTTGGATAACCTTTGTCCTCGCGAAGGGCTTGGATTGCAATGTTGCTGTAGGTCACGTTCTTGAATTCTTTAAAGTAAACCCACGCGTCGATGGTGATTTCATTTCTGATTTCCAGGCTCGGCGAGGGTGGCACGTACACGTAAGACCACCCATCGAAGCTTAACGCGTTGCCGAATTTGCCCGCAACCAAGCCTGGAGTGAAGTTGATGTCTCCCGAAGCTGAACCCAAAATCCCGTCGTTAAGGCCCATCGCATCTGGGCTGACAAGGTTGGGCTCCACCTCATCAAAATGCCACAACGCCACTACGTGATCTTTAGCCAGCGGAGGCTGCTCCGCCGTTGGAGGCGTGCTTGCGCTGTTAGTGGCATAGGGTTCGATGAGAGGGTGATTGTCTGTGTTGTTAGCGCAGATAACGTAAGGCGTGTCACCTATTCCTGAATTGTCCACTTCCCTTGCGTTAGGGTACTCTGCTGCGTAGTTGCTCCAGTAGTTGCCTTCCGCGCCGTTGTCCCAATAATTAATGTTGTAAACTGAGGTGACATAGACGTTTTGGTTGACGTTGACGAAGTTGTTGTGGTAGAATTTGTTGCCGTTTGGAGCAGCAAAATAGGGCGAGAAGTAGATGCCCCATCCGCTATCGGATATTTGGTTGGCGGTTACTGTGTTGTTGGAGCCGACGAAGTATATTCCGCTCTCGCTGTTATCCGAGATTACGTTGGCGAAGACCACCGAGTAGGATGAGCCTAACCCGATGCCCCTCGTGTTGTTCCTGATGATGTTTCTGGAAATCACGTTTGAGTAACCCTCCATGGCTATGCCCGACGCCTTGTTTCCAGCGATGAAGTTTCCAGAAATAGTGTTCAAAGAGCCTCCGTAGAACCGGATGCCCTCCTTGAAGTTATCGGTAATGTTGTTTTCCGTTATGAGCGTGAAGGACTGAATAGCACACAATACACCCCAGAACGTGTTCTCTATGTTGTTGCCCCTTACGGTGCAGTTATCCCCTTTGATGTTGATGCCGTTAGCGTATTGCGACACGGTAGAGTAGTCTACGCTCTTAACAGTGAATCCCGTTACCGTCACGTTGTTGGCTGCAAGTGTGATCACGTTCCCGCCGTTAACGCCGCCTTCTCCTATAACTACGGTGTTTTCGCTGTCTTCGCCCAAAATTACAAGCGATTTATCAATCAACACATTTTCATGATATATTCCGCTTTTCACGAACACCGTGTCGCCTGGAGAAGCGTTAGCGACAGCCTCGCCGATGGTAGGATAATCTACTGGAACAGTTATCGTCCTTTGACTAGCACGGGCAGATTGCACGTTTAACTGCCACATCAAAGAGCCCATCAGAACAAGCAGCAAAACTAAGGCAAACCCTGTTCGCAGTTTACCCATGTTGGCAGATTTCATGCACACGTCACCGCGTATTCTAGAGTAGCATGGCTCTATTAACTCTCCCCAGAGAACAGCCTGTTCTCCCAGAAGAACATCCGAAGAAAGCAAACGGTACAGTCATGGCAGAACAGAAGCCTTAATCTTTCTTTGAAAAAGCCGCGAGAACAAAACCTGCCAGCACCATAACCAAAAGCACTGCGCCAAGTATTGTGAGTGGAATCCTGAATGCAGGCTCGGAATGGAGGACTGCGGTCGTAGGGAGACCAGCTAAATAAGCCGCCAAGAAAAAGCCTACGAAGAGGGCGCCTACGCCTTGAGTGGCGAACAAAAACAGGGTTGTCTGCTTTTCACTTAATCTCAACTGCGGTCACTTCTTCTGGCTTGTTGAATTACTAGTAAAGCGTAAGTCCGTATTTAAGACCACCCTTTTTTATGCTGCTGAATGACCGCAAGCATAATATAACTGAAGAGAACGAATTGGGTTCTTAATGGGTGCGGCTAAGAGTATGGCAGAAACAAAGTTGTATTCGCCGCTGAAAATTGGTTTGCTCATCGTTTCCATCGCTTATTTCCTGTTTACTTTCCACGCGTTGTTCACTCTCTCATGGATTGGCGAATGGGAGCATGTTACGGGTTCATTTTCATTCTGGATTTTTATAACCGATGTTTCAGCATATTTCGGCCTCATTTTCAGATTCATAGCTAGCATCATCGCCGTCGCAACAATCATCCTCTACTTTGCCAAAAAGGGTTTTTCGGCACCAACGACGTTTAAGGTCTTGAAGTGGATTTTGGTTTCAGAGGCACTTTACTGGGTGCCGCTTTTTTTGTCAGGAGTGATGGGCTTTCTGCCTGCGGAATTGAGCGGCTCTGGCGGGGGTACAGGGTTAACCTTTAACGTGGCGTTGTTGATAACAACGGGCATACCTTGTTTGGTGTCATCAACAGCCATTCCTATTGCCTTGTTCAAACTAGCCTCCAAGTTGAATCCGAACAAACCGCCGAAGGAAGCAATAAAGTGGGGATTGATCGCGAGCACGGTTTACATTTTCGTGTTTTGGCTCAACAACACTGGCATGTGGATATCCACGTTAATATCGAAAGGAACGGAATACTTGAGCGCTTATCCGGAGAACCTGCTTAGTTTTGCCTTAACCATATACGGTTTGCCTGCACTGGCAGTATTCGCAGCATACTTTACGGGTAAGTCCATCGGAACAGAAGCTTTTGAAAAGCTCAACCTAAGACCTTTAGGTGCTATAATTACGGCGTTGGGCTTGTACTTTCTTTGGAACTACCTGACATGGATCTTCTTCGGAGGCAATTATCTGTGGAGCGACTGGTACGCGTGGTTCCTAGGTCATAACTTGGACCTGTGGATGCTGTCGCTTCCGCTTGTGGGCTTGCCTCTGCTCTTCAAGCGGCAAACCTCCTAAACTTTTGGGCAAGACTAATACCGCACTGGCGCCAACATAATCACTCTCGTGCGAGGCTTAAACGTGCCAAATGCAAATGACGAGGAACTCGAAGGCATCACACTTAGCGTGTACCTGTACGCCGTTAAGAAAGGCAGCCCCGTCGGTCCGCGAGATGTCATGAAGGGTGCCAACCTGAGCAGTCCCAGCGTGGCTTACAGGCACCTGCAGAAACTAGAAGACCTTGGCTATTTGCAGAAAAACAATTACGGCGAATACGTAATCAAAGACAAAGCCCGCGTGAGAGGGTACATCTGGATTGGCAGGCGCATGATGCCGAAAATGCTGGTTTACGCCCTCACCTTCATGAGCATCCTAATCGTTGAGCTCATTGTTCTCGCGTTACACTATTCTGTTGAAACCTACGAATTCAAAGTTTTCTTTCTGCTACTGACAATTGTAACCGGATTCGCCATGAGCGTGTTCGCAGTTGAAGCATTACGGCACCGCAGACGGACCAAGCTGAGCCAGCTAAATTAAAACAAGTCTTCAAACATAAATTCTACACGGAAGTTCAACCTATATAAAAGGGAGGGGGTAGTCACTCGTGAGCAAAGGTACAAACATCAAAAACTGCCTTCCATGTCATCTCCGGGGAACTGTTTTTATTTCGCTCTTAGAATAGTAATGCATAGGAGACTATACTTATGGATTTTAAAGGCAGCAAAACAGAAAAAAACCTTTTAGCCGCTTTTGCAGGCGAATCCCAGGCTAGAACCCGATACACATTTTTCGCAAGCGCAGCCAAAAAAGAAGGCTACGAGCAAATCGCCGCCATCTTCGAGGAAACCGCTGGCAACGAGAAGGAGCACGCAGAACTGTTTTTTAAGCATCTTCAAGGCGGAATGGTGGAGATAAACGCCTCTTACCCCGCAGGAGTAATCGCGTCAACAGCTGAAAACCTGAAAGCAGCAGCCGAAGGCGAAAAGCTGGAGTGGGGAACGCTGTACCCCAACTTCGCAGACGTAGCCGAGAAAGAAGGCTTCAGCGACGTAGCCAGAACCTTCCGCAGCGTCGCCAAGGTAGAAGCCTACCATGAAAGGCGGTACCTGAAACTGCTGGCAAACGTGACAGACGGCAAAGTGTTCAAGAAAGACGCGCCGATCAAGTGGAAATGCAGAAACTGCGGTTTCGTCTTTGAAGGCAGCGAAGCACCAGATAAATGCCCAGTGTGCAGCCACCCGAAAAGCTACTTTGAGGTTTGGTGCGAAAACTACTAAGCCGCACACATCTTTTTTTCTTTCAAACAGCAATTCTTTGACATGACGCTGTGGTTTCTATGCCTTTGACTCAAAATCGTAAGCGCGCATCCCTTACTGGCATAAAAGGGGCATTCGTTTAGGTTCTGCGATAAAGACCTAACAGTTCTCCTTTAGCGAGTACGTGACCCTCCATCGCTTTTTCAACAGCTTCCTTTTCCGAGTTCGCATTCAAACCCAGTTTCGTGTTTAAAGCGTAGACCTTGAAGAAATACCTGTGTGTCCCATAAGGAGGGCATGGTCCGCTGTAGGCATGTTTTTTGTAGGTGCTTATTCCTTCGGTTCCTGGAACCGTGTTCTCTTCGATTTTGCGGGTGGTTGGCGGAATGTTCCAGACAATCCAATGATTCCACGTGCCCATTGGCGCGTCTGGATCATCAACTATGAGGACTAGACTTTTTGCTTCTTCGGGTACGCCTTCAATTGTCAAAGGGGGATTTACGTTGGCTCCGTCGCAGGTGTATCTTGCAGGAATACGCTTGTTGCTTTCAAACGCAGGACTCTTAATCGACAGTGTTACCATAATCTTACTTCCTAAAATAACACTAAGATAATATTTTGCGGCGTCACATAAAAAGTTGTCCAAGCGTCAAATTGCAACTTTAAATCTTCGCGTTAATGACCATTATAATATTGCGCACAATCAGAAAAAATATTAATTTTTGACCTTTCCCTGCTGACGTTTTCCCACATTTTTCCGCTTAAATTTTATTTCCTTCCTTCAAAAAAGCGCGCGCTACAAAAAACTTTGTTACCAACTAATGAAAAGCGCTTTGTTTAGGCACAAATTGGGCTCTGCGAATGTTTATATTTAATTATTCCTTTAGTATAGATGAGCGCTAGTTTTCGCGCTTTAAACTTTCAAGGAGATGGTTTTAGAAATGTCTGAAGAAAAAAGACCCGCAATAATCCCAGTCGCATGCTTCTGCCATGACGCTAAAGCGTACACTATTGATTTTGAACTGCCCGGAGTTAACAAAGAATGCATCGAACTAAACGTCTCTCCTCAGAGCGTATGTGTAGCTGGGTGTAGAGAGGATGTCGAGTTTGCTGGATGCTGGACTTTAGCGCATGAAGTAGACGAGGAGAAGACGGAGGCAAAGTACGAGAATGGGCTGCTCCGGTTGAAAATTCCCCTCAAAAAACCGGTAGAAGGCAAGAAAATCGAAATAAAGTAGATTTCTTACAATTTTCTCTGTTCCTAAGTTGATTGAAACCTACAATTCATAGCATAAGTAGTGGTTCATAAAACGCCCAGAAACTCGAAAACAATCTGACCAAAAAGTTTCCAGAATATGATTGAACACGCAAGCAGCAATAAACGCGCTGCTTTGGCATCGATTGAATGAAGTGATGGATAGAAGCGCGCGCTACTGGTCAACGTTTTCATTGGAAGTTAAGTACAAATGTTAATGGAACGCCTTCTCCCCATGACTGCCTCAGCGGGCATATTTTCTGCGCCATTTGGTAAACTCGTTCAGCTTTTTTTCTCGAACGCTCGTCATCATTCTCCAACCTCACATTCAAGTCGAAGTGCACGCTTGTGAAGATTAGTCTGCTCAATCCTTCCGCATCCATCTTGATAGCCACCTTCGTCTTAAGATTCTTAAGGCCCAACTTGGAGTTTTTCGCAATCGACGCGAACAGCGTGTTCATACAGGAAGCCAAAAAAGCCGCGAAAACTTCCTCGGGAACACAGAAGCCTTCTTTTCCACCAAACTCCGGCGGAGGGCTAACGGTAACAATTCTTTTCCCCTTGATAATCAAATCGCATTCAGTTTCGCTTTTCCAGTCAGCAATGCTTTCAAAAACCATCTCAGGCATAATAATCCTCAATTGAATAGAGTTTGACGACAGGATTTAAAATTTTGGGAAGAAAACTATGGCGTTTCGGGAGAGGTTTAAATGGGTTGTAAACGGTGCTGTTTATAGTGTTTACGGGTCAAGTGCAACTGCGTCTCCTTCAGAAAACAATCGAAGAAATAGACAAGCGCGCGCTTGTCGAGAGATATACTGAATAGTATAAAAGCGCAGAATTTCTATTGGACTTGGAAAAAGACTTGAGAGGTGAGAATATGCCAAAAGGAGTTCCTAAGAAGGATGGTTCTGGAAGGGGAAGAGGGCAATCTGGAAAAGGTTGCGATGGGAATCCGCGAAAGAGAAAAGGAGCGAGTAGATAAAGTTGTTTCATGATTACGCGCACTTTGTTGGCTCGTGCGCTTATCTCTAGTTAGATTAAAATTTGATCCCAACCCAAAAACCGAGCAGGGAATACAATAAAAAATTAAGTTCAATCTTACTTTTCTAACTCGCAGATTTTTTTCTGCATCTAACACTTGAATATTTTACTGCAACTTTCTTGTGTCCTTCTTTTTATGCAACAGCCTTCTTAGCAATCTCCACAGCTTCTTCTTTGCTTTTGCCGAATATGGCTCCTATAGCCTCGGCGTCAGCTTTCTTCACGGCTGCCCCGCCAATCATTACCGTAATTTTTCCTTTCAAATCAGCATTCTTCAACGCTTCATCAAGTTTTGGGATATTTTGTTTTGCTGGCTGCGTATTGGCTGAGACAGCTATTATGTTAGCGTTGTTTTCTTTTGCCTTAGATACCAATTCAGAAGCTGGGACATTTTTACCAAGATCGACAACCTTGAATCCGTTTCTTTTCAGCGCTCTTCTGACCATATCTCTGGGCGTATCATGAGCTCTGTCGCCCTCGAGGTTTCCTATAACCACGATTCCTATGGGATTTTCTGGTTCAGGCGGTTCTTTTTGCATCATAGCTTTTAACCAAGACATCCATTCACCTCCAAAAACACCATAGTGCATTTAGGTTTCAATCTTTTCACCTAAGCACCTCCAATATTATATGTATCTCATGGCAAATAAAGTATACGTAATCTAAGAAATCTCAAATAATCTACTTCACTATAGCAGAGCCTTTCCTAACAACACCTGTATTAGTTGCTTCTGTCATCGCTGTCGTTGGAATTGGTGTTGGTTTGCTGGTCTACTTCAAGAAACGCAAACACTAAACAGTCCCCTGTCCTTCTTGCGAGTGAGCCAGCTTTCTATCATCGCAAGGTTAAAATTTAACTTCGAGAATGAAACTTTTATCCGTGAATAAAATTTAAGCGGAAAAATGTGGGAAAACGTCAGCAGGGAAAGGTAACAATTAATACTTTTCTCTATTGTACGCAATAACTTAAAGGCTATTACCAAAGGAGACGCGCGAAAAGTATGTGCGGAATATTTGGCTTCGTACTAAAAAAACCAGTTCACACTCCCATGATTTTCAATGTTCTAAAAAAACTTGAGGTCAGCCAATATCCTGGTGAAACCAAGCCTGTCGGCGGCTACGGTGCAGGTGTTGCCGTCATGCTCAGCGACGGGAACATCATTTCGGAAAAAGTTGGAAGCGTGGATGGTTCTCCAGCGGCTCATCTAGCGAAGATCATGGAACCGCAGCTTTCCGATGTCTCAGTTTTAATTGGACACGTGCGGTATCCAAGCCCGGAATTCATGGAGGCGGCTCAGTTCAAAGAGACCGCGCAGCCCTACGTTGGGCAATTCGAGCCTGAACTGACTATAGTTTCGGCGCATAACGGCAAAGTGGAAAATTATGAGGAGCTCAAGGAAAGAATGAAAGAACACGTTTTTGAAAGTGAAAAAGTGGGGTTTGTTGACTCAGAAATTATTCCCCACTACTTTTCAGAACTCATCAACGAAACTGAGAGTGCAGACGAAGCACTTTACAGGCTTTTTTGCACTTTAAAGGGTTCAAACGCCATCAGCATGTTCCAAGTTGACACGGAAAACGCGTTTTTGCACTTGATTCACAAGGGAAAAACCAGAGGCTTAACGGTGTGGACGAACGAGAAAAACGAAGTGATTTTTTGCTCCCGTCCCGAACCAGTAACAGAGGAGTTTGAGAAACTGCTAATGCGAGAGAGGCTCAAGGAGAAAATTTCAATCAAGTGGCGCGAAGACGCGGGGGTCAAGCTCTCGTTTCCAATTACTTTCGAATAAACAGCAAAGCCTCTTCAGCTTTTTCCCTGTTTCTCATGATTTGGGCAATAGCCGCGTTTTTGATAGCATGATAGCTATTCCTGTAGAGAACCTTCAAAGCGATGGTTAAACTCGCCTTGGGGAATGAGCGCCTTTGTGCTTTTATTAGGGCTGTTTTTCAGGGTATTTGTGGCGTCATAATTCTTGTATGCCCTTTATTTGGCAGATAATTAAATAATAGGCGCATACCTGAAGGATGCAATCAAATTACCCTGTAGATTGCAAAATCTTATATACAAAAAGGGTTGGAAATATATCGCTTGTGCAGTTATGCACAATAAATTAAAGGAGAATAGAAGAATGCAAATATTTAGAGGCAAGACTATTGCTACTGCGGTTTCTTTGTTTCTGATGCTAATTATGGCTGTTTCGCTTGCTACTCTACCAAATGCTGTCGCACAGGTTCCTGATGGCATGACATGGGACTTCCCGGAAGCTGACAATTACGCACCCTCCAATACGAGGCTGCTTCTCTGGGAACGCTATGAGGACCGCATTCCTACCTCGGTTTATGCTGTTATATCACCAAACCCTGTAGGCGTCGGTCAAGACACATCCGTGGTGATGTTTAATCCTCAGGTTCCGCCTGGTGCACAATACGACAATGACGTTCGATACCAATACACGCTTACACTTACAGATCCTAACGGAGATACGGAGACTCTTCCTGCAACGGGAGGCACGTTCTACTCTGACTCCACAGGAAGCACATTCACTCACTTCACGCCTGACGTAGTCGGCAACTGGACCATCACAGTCAAATTCCATGAACTGTTCTATCATTGGTGGTATGAGCCTGCAGGAAATTCAGCCGCTGGTACTAACAACGCAACTTTGAGAGACTATTACGGCGTTACTTTCCTGGAAAGCACCCGCACGTACACACTTGAAGTACAGGAAGAACCGGTAGAGCGTGAATTCAAAACCGTTCCTTTGCCAACCGAGTACTGGGCACGACCCATTGAAGGACAAAACACACAGTGGTACCAAGTCGCGTCTAACTGGCTAAGTGGACCCCATGATAAAGACAACGGAGGCTCTGGAAACCAATATCAACAGGATGGCACAGGACCAACCACCGGACATATACTGTGGACAAAGCCAACTGAAGACGGAGGACTCGTTGGCGGCGGCAACTTTTCAGTACCTGGCGAAGTCTTCAACGCAGGACACCAATACCAAACGAGATTCACGAACCCGATAATCATGTGGGGAAGACTCTACTACGAAGTGCCTATCGTTTTTGCTGGCACCGGCGGCGGATGGATGTGCGTTGACTTGAAGACTGGAGAAGACTTATGGGGTGGACCTAAGGACTTCGGCACTATTGAAATGCACTATGGTCCTTATACGTTCTACAGTTCTATTTCACCATCATTCGGCTACTACTACGATTGGGACACCAGAAACGACCACGGCGTCACGACTCCAGGCTGGCTGTTCACAAGCAACTATGGGCTATCGATTCACCCACGCTATGGGATCACCGGACAGCTTAACCTAACCAACGTTCCTTCAGGCTATGAAATCGTCGGTCCAAAAGGAGAACATCTGCGCTACGTTTTTAGCAATGCGGGCAGCAGAACAAATCCCAGCTATCGTTTGCTGCAGTGGAATACATCCAGAGTATTCACGTCGAACACAGGAGTAGTAAACGCTGGCAATCCAAGCGCTTATGATTGGAACGTTTCCGCATCATGGATGAACAGCATGTCATCGGTGAGTGTCGAAGGGGTTCAGTTCAATGACGTTCTGTTTGGAATCAATGGAAGTCACCCAAGAGGAACTAGTGCACCATCTTATGCCTATCCGAGTCCTGTTACGATCTGGGCAGTGAACCTAAACCCAGACAGCAACCAGTATAGTGTAGGTGAACTAATGTACATGAAGAACATCGATACGATAACCAATCCTCCGGACGGCGGAGAATTTATGCTTGAACGCGTTGGTGACGGCGTCGCTGTCTTCGTCAAGCTCCCAGAGCGATACTGGGTTGCCTACGACATTCACACTGGAAACAAGATATGGGACACTTCTGCCTATCCTGAGTCTGACTTTAACGCCTTCGGATACTACAGCTTTCCAAGCTTGATTCACACGGAGTCGGTCGCTATTGCTTACGGCAAATTATTCACGGGAGGCTACACTGGAGCAGTTATGTGCTATGACCTTTCCAACGGAACGCTGCTGTGGAAGTACGAGGCTCCCACTGAGCAGCCGATCTTTGAGTATTACACACTGATGCTAGGTCCTATCGTTGACGGAAAGATTTACGTAGGAACCCACGAGCACTCTGCTGACACCCCGCTGTTCAAAGGCGCCAAGACACGCTGTCTCAACGTTACCACTGGAGAGCCAATATGGGAAATGACTGGGTGGGCTCATCCTTACACGCTTGCTGTCGCAGACGGCGCCCTCATTTACTGGAACAACTATGACCATCAAGTATACGCTGTCGGCAAAGGTCCAAGCAGCACCACGGTTACAGCGTCACCGAAAGTTTCGGTGCAAGGCGATAGCATACTGGTTGAAGGCAACGTGATAGATGTTTCCGCTGGCACGAATCAACAACAGCAGGCAGCACGGTTCCCGAATGGTGTTCCCGCTGTTTCTGACGAGAGCATGAGCGACTGGATGGCGTACGTGTACATGCAGAAACCTAAGCCCGCAAACGCAACAGGAGTCAAAGTCACCATAACCGTGCTTGACCCGAACAACAACTGCTACAACGTCGGCACAACCACCAGCGACGCAAGCGGCTTCTACAAGATGATGTTCACTCCGCAGGTTCCAGGCGAATACACCATAATCGCTACATTCGAAGGATCCGATTCTTACTGGGCTTCCCACGCAGAGACCGCTATAGGCGTTGAAGAACCGCCTGCAGTTACTCCACCACCTACATCAGCGCCCGCATCAATTGCCGATACGTACATCCTACCCGGAACAATCGGCATCATAATCGCAATCGCAGCAGTCGGTGCCATCATAGTGCTGATGCTTAGAAAAAGGTAAGCATCCAACAAAACCACACCCACCTCCCTCTTTTTTGTGCAATTAGGATCCCAGAAAACCAAAATAACATCTTTTGCCTCAATGCACAGTATAGGCTCAAGGTTATGTTGGGGTTTAAGCTTCTAAGCCTACAGGCTTTCCGTTTCTGTCCATTTTTCT
>CAZWPI010000027.1:0-16475 GCA_964636055.1 uncultured Candidatus Bathyarchaeia archaeon | reverse complement strand
GGCTTAGGACCCTGTCGCGCAGGCGTTCGTGGGTTCGAATCCCACCCCCCGCACCTTTATAAGTAAATTTGACGGGGGTTTGCTCGGGAGATGCTTTTAATGCTAAAGTTTGCGTTTCCTGAAGATTTTGGCTTCTTTAAGGTCTGTGACGTATTCAAATCCGGCTTCTACTAATCTGCAGACTTCTTTTTCTGTTTTAGCTACTTTTGAGATGTACTCTTGTTCATCTTGGAAAAGGGCTTCTGCAAGCTGGATGTAAAGCAGAGTGTTCTTGATGTTTTTGTGGCCTAATGTCTGCATGACGTAGTAGATGTCTTTGGTTTTGTGGTAAGTCATTGTTCCTTTCCAGTGTCTTAAGGTGTGAAAGTGTATTCTTAGCAGTCGTGGATTTCCTGTTTTGTTTGCTATGCGTTTGCGCTGGAGGCAGAAGGTGCGTGCATGATGGTCAACCCTCATGTTGGGGAACGAGAAAACTCTGTCGCCGTACGTTTTAGGTAGCTTTGCAAGCATGTTCACGAGTTTATTGCTGATGTGTATGACTCGTGGGTTGCTGTTTTTCTCTGGTGCAATGTTTACTACTTTTGACTCGAAGTCGATTTCGTTCCATTTCAGCTGCCATGCTTCGCCGCACCTTGCACCTGTTTCTTTGAGAAGTTGTAAGAATGTCGCCATTCGTTTGCTGCAACCTGCGATTAGTTGGTCTATTTCTGTTTCTTTAGGAATAAATGGCAGCGTGCGTACGCATTTGTAAACTGGCGCCTCCCATTTTCCACCTACCATTTTTAGGAATGATGAGTAGGCGTCGCAAGCATTGTTTTTTCTTCCGTTGCTCCATTGCTGTCTCGCTATGGCTTCTTTCATTGTTTCTGGGTCGTAGAGGTTGGCTCCGCGTTTGGTAAGTATGCGGAGTAGTTTGACTCTTCCCTCGATTGTAGCTTCGCTTTTGCCGTCCTTTTTCAGCCACCAAGCGTATTCAAGGATTTTTCCTTTGATGTCTGCTGTCCGCATTGTGCCCACCCGCTGGGCATCTAATTGTCGGGTTTCTTCCAAGTTTTTCACGCCTCGTGCAAAGGTCGTGCACACTCGGTTACTAAATGTATAATTTGAGGACCTATTTGATGTCTTGGTTTCAATCCCTGAAATGCATCTAATCCTATTTGAATGAGCAAGATTTGATCGGCTGAAACGGTGCCCGCAGTCTCGGCAAAGCCATCGCTGGACGTTTCCATGGAGCGTGTGCCTTATCCCATCGTGCCAAACTCTTCGACTTCCGCAAGAAGGACATGATACATCGATGGACTTTGGTGACTGCATAGAAAAGCGCGCTCAACATTATTCAAAATCTTACCTTTTACTATTCTCGAATTTTTCTTGCTTTGAAAGTAGCTTAGCCGCATCTATAATTTCATTCGCAAATGAAAACTGGCTGGCAAAATCACTTGGAAGTACCCTGCCGACTTGCTTCACATACTCTCCAAATGCTTTGAGCTCTGGATTATGCTTTTCCATCAGGCTCCTTAGCAGGAAAGCCTTTGCTTTGTCAACAATGAGGTTCTTGGTAAAAGAGCAGTATTCATAGTACAAAACTAAGTCGTTTACGGGTGTCATTGGAAATTGTCGACAAACCGAAGGTCTTGCGTCGTATATTCTACACCGGTTAGCTTCCAAAAAAATACAAGGGCTCGTCCTTAGCGATAACCGTCCGTCCTTAAGCCGCTTAGTGTACTTGGCAATTGCTGTTTGATAACTTATCCCCAGAAACGAAGCGATATTCATTATGTCTTGATTATTAATTATGATAGGGTCGCAGACTCTGCAGCATTCCCCGCACTTATCACAAAAAACGTTGCTGAACCGCATTGCCATTGCTATGTCAAAGATGCTGAAACCGAATGTAGCTCTGTCAACTGCCATCTTAATCATTATTGGCGTGATTATTGCTTTTGCTTCCGGCTTAAACTCCTTCTTAATCCGCTTTCGAACTTCTTTAAGAACCCGTTTGCGAATCTTTCTTAGGCTGTATGTGTTTCTCGAGAAAACGTGCTTACCCATTTTTGATCTGCCTCCGAAGTAGCCTCTCCGTTTTTTTCCCGACCGTACCCTCTATCCGTGTCGGTTGCGAGCGAAGGTAGAGCGTGGTATGAGAATCAACTCTTGAGAACATCGTCTAACTTCCTTGCGATGCTTGATGATTGTTGGCTTTTTGGAAAGCAGCCTTCGTCAGATTCCTTTATTTTAACAGTGTTGAAATTAAGCCCAAATTTGATGTCTGCATCATTCACCGAAACCTCTTCGCCAGAAAACGGATCAAGAAGCTTGAGCTTATGGTCTTGCTCAATTGAGCAATGATGACTTTTAAGCCACTTTTCAAACTCGCTTCGCAAATCTGCAAGCGTCAATTGTTGGTTTTGGTTTTCCCAACGGTCACTGCTTGCTGTTAACAAGTCAGCGTATTTTTCTCTGTTTTCCGTTCGCGTTGTTATCAGCCCGTTCTCCTCGAAAAAGTCAAACAGCTTCGAGATCGTGCCTCTCGCGCGATGCGTCTTCTCAGCAACGTCTTTAATTGAAACGCCCAACGAATGCTGATGCTTCGAGAACAATCCAAGCATTATGTACCAGTACCGCATCTGCGTCTTGTTCATGCCGACAATCTGCATGAAGATAGCCTCATCCCCAATTTTGAAGACGTACCAAAAAATCTCTGGCGTAACTAGGTAGCATATTTTACCATCAGTTTCAAGTGGGGGAAGCTTTTTGTGCATCAGCTTTGCGAACGAGTATATGGCGCCCAGTAGCTTGTCCGTGTGCCGGCGGATTGCCGTTTCGCTGCTTGGTAACAGTTTCTTAAGTGCTGGAGCAAATGGAATGATAAAGTCCTCGTTTTTGAGGTTCAGTTGCCTCATGTTTTGGAAGAGCAAACGAAGTATCTTTTTCTTCGCGTCGGTATTTGTTCGTTCAGATGGAAGCTTGGATGCTTGATCCAGCTTAAACTCAACAACGGCTGAGTTTTGCTCCTTCGAGTCATCTACTGATAGGTTGAATATGCGGTTTCCGAGCTCGATAGGCGGAGCGATTTCTGTTGATGTGAAGACTGCGTTGCCAAACGGAATTGAGTATTCCTCTGTCTCGCGCTTGTCAGGATTAACCCTCGTCGCTGATATGCAGTGCTCGCTAATCCCAACTTTGATGTCGTATTCAACGCTGGTTTCGTCAAGGTTTTTGTCCATGCCTGCGCGTTCAGCGATGTAGATTGTTTGTGGCGGTTCTTTCATGTACCGCAGGCTTTTGGGCGAAATGCTCGTAATCTTGCGCACGACGTTGTCTTTTAGCGTTGGAGAGAAGCATTTGAGGCATGAGTCGGTGAGTCGGCTTTTGCCACCAGAGCTCTTGCCCGAAATTTCAATGCTTTCACCGCCAAAGTTAAGGATGGGAATGGTAATGCGGTTTTTCTCTTCGTGCACTATCTCGGCGTTCGCTTCGAATATGAATCGGGGTATTTCCTCTGGGTTGTCAAGGAGCCACTGCACTTTTTCCCGTTCGGCTTCAGTGAATGCTTCTTCCTCTGTGAACTTTATAGCGTAGGGCTTTTCCGTGCTGAATGCTGATTCGACTTTCTGGTCTATTATTTCATCCGTGAAATCGTCATCGTTAGGCTCGCACTTTTCAAGGCGCCACTTGTGCAAGACCTCTTTAACTTCTTCCTTGTCAATGCCTTTTGTCCGATACCATGTGGCCAACTGAAATGCGGATGTGTCCCTTTCGCCCTTTTGGATAGGACCTTCAAGAAGCCGTGTCACGTTCACTTTATCAGGTTCCATTGGAGTTTTGAAGGCTTTCGCAATCATCTGCTTGAGGTCAAAAAACATGTCGCCCTTCCAAACCATTGGCTCGACTTTTTTCAGAAACGTGTATGGTTTTCCAGTGTCCGGGTGAAGGCTCATCGGCGCGACAACCTGTGCACCCTTGCACTGAACATCTAGTTCCAAATCGCCTTGATGCTTTCGCCACGTCTTGAAAGGAGCTGGAACGAAAAAATAGTAGTGAAGGCTTAGTTTTTTCTTTCCGCCAGACTTAACAACAGTAGTCTGATTTTCAAACTGAATCATTACTTTATCGTTAACTGGTTTAGAATTGACGTCAACGACTGCAAGGTAAAGTCCGTTGCCACATTCAATGCCAGTGATGAACCCGAGGTCCCAACGGTTCTTCAGGAAACCTTCAAAATACTCTTCTTGCATAGTTTCATAAACTTCGGGATTATTCCAGTCGCTATCAATTGGGTTCTTGTCCCTGCCGAGTCGTGTTACTTTTAAGCCATATTTCTTTGCAAATTCGATGACTTCCTCTTTGGTGTTTCTGATGTTTTCTAATCTATTGTCAAACATTAGCTTTACCTCCTCGTTTTTTTCCCGAACCATTTTGAGAAAATTTGATGGCTGTTGCGACGGCGATAGTGAGACCGATTTTTGCATTTGCATCAGGCAATTATTTCCCATCTGGTTCATAAAATTACGAACAGCAACTCTTATATTAAGTTTGTTATTATATGAACTCAGTACATAAAGGTGTGAAGTATGCCACGCAGGAAAGTAGACGCAAAGAAAAAAATTCTTGAAAGCTTGGTAAAGGAATCAAGAAGCTGGAGTGATTTGTTAAGAGATACCGGGTTAAGCAAGGCTGCGCTTTCAACGCATCTCAGGACTCTTATAGATGAGTCGATCATCATTACCAGCGCAGATACTTCTACAAGGCCACCTACAACAATATATGCTGCTAATTTGAAAGCGCTTTTTTTGCGGAGAACAAAAACGCTTTATCTAAGTGAGAAGGAGAAAGGCGAGTTTAAAGAAGAGTTACGTCTTTTTCACGATGTTGGAAAATGGGTTGAAAAGCATCCTCAGAAGCTTGATGAACTTGTGAGATTGATTGTCATCAGTTCGCTGTGGTATCAGTCACGCTACAGCATAGCCGTTTCGACGGACATGGATGTTGATGTTGATTCAATTTCCAGCTTACTGGGAGGTCGCGCTCTTCCTGTTTCCCTTGGCGAAGTCGAAAGCATTTGCATTGAACGACTTATTAATTCTACAAAGCGAACGCTTAAGAAATCCTACGGTGTTGTGGTACCCGAACAGAAAATCAAGCAGGAGATTGATAAAATACGGCAAGAATGCTTTTTTGACGTGGGTCAGAAAAGTCATTTTGGAATAAGAGTTACAAAGAAACTCGCTGATTATTATGTTGGCCAGGAAGAAGATTGGGAAACGTTTTACCGTGAAACCGATGGATTTAAGAGATTTTCGCAAAATGGTGGAAAACGTGGAAGAGGATGGAGAGAAGACATGGGAAAACTGCTGTTTGCAGCTAACAAAGAACAAGATTTGCCTTCTTAACAACTCATAAAACCGGTAAAGCGGGTATTGCTTCTCGAAAAATCTGAAGAATATAGAGAGGGTAGGCTTGGCAGATTCTTGGAGGGAGGCAGAAGCGAAAAACAAATACAGATATTCAGCAGAAAACTGGACAGGCGGTTAAAATGGCTAGATTCACTCAACGCGAGGCAAAGAAGGGAAGCCAGAAATGGATTCAGAAAATTGTGAACGACAAACCTGAGGTTCTGGATTCGCAGCTCAGAAGAGTTTTGAACCTATCAGAGGGAGAGCGTATTGAGTGGCTTTCGCCCTTGAGATCAGACGACTATGCAGAGTATAGAGACGCGGCTTTTCTGAAACTCCTTGGAATCAAGCTAGAAACGGTGTCACTTAGTCGGTTTTGGCCTGCAAATGGACCACAATGGGACGCTTTGGGCAAGACTTCCTCCGGAAGACTATTACTGGTAGAGGCGAAATCGCACATTTCTGAACTGTTTTCGTCGTTGCAGGCAAAAGACCAAGACTCAATAAGAAAGATTAAAGCAAGCCTTGAGGAAACCAAGGCGCACATACGAGCCAACACAGCGGTTGATTGGTCGCTTTATTTCTATCAATATGCCAATCGTTTAGCTCATCTCTATCTTTTGAGGAAAAACGGATTGCCCGCATACCTAATACACGTCTATTTTGTCAACGACCTCGAAATGAACGGGCCCACATCTTTCTTGGAATGGCAGGGAGCAATTAAACTGCTTAATGCATATTTAGGCATTGAAAACCACAGATTGCAAGACTTCGTCGCTGATTTGTACATAGATGTACGTGAATTAGAATAAGCGCGCATTCTATTTTGCTGTCATAGAAATGAGTTGAATTGTTCTCAAAACATCATCTCGGTAAGCCTTCGTCTTCACTTCTTGAATTAGGGCGCTTATTATCTCTGACATTTTCCAAACCTCAATGCCGTAGACGTTTTTGGCTTGCTCGATCACGCTCTCGTCTTGAACTGCCCAAACGACCAACACTTTCTTGTAGTCGCCGCCGCCAAAGACTTCCTTGATCGCGCTAACGACGGTTAACGGTGCAAACTTGATCTCGTTCAGCGTGTCCAAGCCTCTTTTGTGCTTTCGACCGCTTTTGGTCTGGCTGTCAATCAACCTTATTCGAAACGCTTTGGCTATGGACACGCGGACCTCGATGTGGAACTTTTCGCCTGAAACTGGATTAACTGCGAGCAGGTCGATTTCCTTGCCGCCTTCCAGCATCACATTTGTCATCGTGAAGCACTTTTTCACTAATTGCATGTAGCGCTCTACGATGTGAACTTCTGGTTCCATTTCAAGCTGACCTGATTTATGCAGCAGCACCTTTGGATATAAAGTTAGTGCATCAACTTAGTAATCGAATATAGTAACATAGCTGTACATACATGATTGAAACCGGTGTTAATTTGGCACGCAGTGATGTCGGAACGATTATTGGCAGAAAATCTGTCAGCAAAGGAAAAGAATACGCAAGAATTTGGGTTTATGTCCCAACAAAAGTAAGCGAAGATACGGCGTTTCCGTTCAAGATCGGCGCGCCGTGTTTGGTGGAAATTGCCGAAGATAAAAAACAACTTGTTGTAAAACCGATCTCTGAGAAAGAGGCGATTAAACTCGGTTGGAGGAAACGGAATAGGCGGAAATGAAAAGGCTCTCGTTTGGAATAATCATCCATTGCTCAGAAGGGAAAATGCAGCCATTCGCCACATGCCGTATGGCACTACAGCACTTTATACTGATGGCGCGGGGGACGCCTGCTTAGAAAGTATGGCTAAGCTCATTGGGATTGTTGGTGTACTATTTCAATCGAAGGGTTTACTTGTTTTGAAGTAAGTCCATGGTTTCAATTTATTGATTTTCGAGCGACATACTTGATTTTCGAAGATATAAAGTTCTTCGAATCATAGAATACTGCGTCTTTATCTAAAGAATAGCAAAGATTTATTCAAGGTTTTCCACTAAGAAAAATGGAGATTTCACTGGATGAACGAGCGCTTGAAATCAAAGGTATGCATAGTTGGGCTAGGCCCAGCTGGTATCGGTGCTGCTTTAACTTTGTCAAATTCACCTGCTGCGCGGCAAGTGCTTTGTATAGATGCAGGCCCTTTTCTTCACGAAAGACATTGTGCTATGTTGAACAGTCAAATTTGTAATAAAGAAAAACCTTGCCAGGTCATAAGTGGGTTTGGAGGCTGCTCTCTTTTAAGTGGGGGAAAAGTAAGTGCTTTCCCAGCAGGTAATAGTCTCTCATCGATATTGGGTTCGAAGAATTTGGCTATAGATGCGCTATCAAACGCTCTTGAGCTATTCGGTCATTACGTGCATCTAGAAAAACCAAACTTTTCTCAGGCGGACATTGAAAAGGCGAAGAAGAGCTTCAATAAAATGGGTTTTGAATTTAGGTATTACGATGCCTATCTCTATGATCATGATGATTTATGCAAAGCATACGAAAAAATCGTTTCGCAACTCAGATCAGCAGGCATTTCATTATTAATGTGCTCGGAGCTAACAAAGGTTGACCGAAAAAAAGAAGGGTACGAGTTAACCATAATGCAAAATGACAAGAAGCTCACCATTTTAACTGAATATCTAGTTCTCGGAGTCGGTCGTTTGGGACGAGCACTACTAAGAGAGCTTAATTCCGAGTTAAATTTGAACGGGGAAGAGAATTTTTTAGATGTTGGCGTAAGGCTGGAATTTCCCACAAAAATGTTTTCAGGTGTAGGAATGTTACATAACGACTTGAAGCTTATTTTTAAAGATGCAAGAACTTTTTGTGTTTGTAGAGACGGTCAAGTTGTTCAATACGCAATCGACGACCTAATATTTACAGAAGGGTCATGCAATAGTAAGCAAAATACTGGGTTGACTAATCTAGGCATAATGGTTAGGCTCAAGAAATCAAAGAGAAACATGATGCTGCTAAACAGCATTAAAAAGAATACGATGCAGTCCACTCGCGGAAAAATAATCCGCCAAAACCTTGTTGAATTCCTAGATAAAAACTGCAGAACAAAGAGATCCTCGGTTAAGAATGATACCCCAATGTTTTCAAGGACAGAGGGTAACGCCAACCTGTGTTTTCCTCGATCTATTTCAAATTCAATACGAGAAGCGGTTGGTCATTTTGCATCTCAACTTTTTCCCAAAAAAGACTGGCATAGGATTGTTGTATATGCACCCGAAGTCGATTATGGTGGTTTACGATTTCCAGTGAATTCCGATTTTTCGATAGCTTCAAAACTATATTTGATAGGAGATGGCACTGGCCGGTTCCGGGGCATATTGCAGTCTTTCTGTTCTGGAATGGTTTGTGCGAAGAATATTATTGGTGACATATATGAAAAAAATGAGTAAAAGCATGAGGTATATTTTCGACCCTCTATATGGTGCAATCTACCTGCCCGAGTTCATATGGGACATTATTTCATGTCCAGAACTACAGCGCTTGCGCGAAGTTCGCCTCTGCAACATTAATTCTTTATGCTTAACTGGCGGAGGTAATATAAATCGTTTCGAACACGCACTTGGCACATTTTATCTCGCTCAGCAATGTTTGAAATTTCGACCACCTTTAAATCCTATTAGTGTTAAGGAACAAGAACGACTTATGATGGCAGCACTATTGCACGATGTGGCAAGTTCGGCTTTTGGGCACTCTGTTGAGTATATAGAATCCAAACATGGTTTTGATCATGAAAAAGCCTTTCAGTACGTAGTACTCGGCGAAAAAGGTGAATCCTATAAATACAAGCTATCCACTTTGGAACCTGTCTTCTTTGGGATGCCACGAGAACTGCTCAAGAAGATATCAAAAGAGGATCTAGAAGGGATAGGCAAAATTGTCGCTGGGAAAACCAGGCTTGGGCCACTACTGAATTCTCCAATGGATTTGGATAATATCGATAATGTGTTTAGGCTAGGCTATCATATTGGTATAGTTAAATCAGGCGAGACGCCTCTGAAACTTGCCAAATCTCTGTATGTAGCGAATGAAAAACTAATCGTTAAAAGAGAGGCTGTTCCTCTAGTGGAAGAATGGCATGAGGTTCGAAGAAAATTATATTCTTTGTTACTTCTAAATCCAGAGGAATTTTCTGCAAAATGCATGCTGACTGAGGCAATAGAGCTTTCAAAATTGAAAGAGAAGCATCCTTTTCGTTGGTATGATGTGGACTTTGAATTGTTGCAAAAGTTGTCGGGTATTTCATCTGAATCAGCAAACATAATCTCCAGGCTCATGAAAGGAGATTTGTATGGCTGTGTGGCAATTTTTTCAACCGTGAAAACTGACAAATATGAAATGTTCTGTAACATAGAAAAAAGGAAAAAGTTAGAAGGCGAATTGAGCCATATAGTTAGGTCAAGGTTTGGCTCATCTTTGAAGTCAGCGATGATATCCACGCATCCTATAATTGATATAAACAAAACTCGAAGGCAGGTCTCATTAAACACTGATGATGGCAAATCCATCAAGATTGGGACATCAACTAACAGACTACTCATAGGAGTATTTTTCAGAAATGTGGATTTGACCATTCAGAAAATGCGTGCTCTTCCTGAGGATGTGGTTCGTGAAATACGTCGAGAAATACGAGAATACCTGGCCAATCTTCTTGAAGACTCAGCTATTGCTGAACTTGAGTTGTATGGGGAGTTGAATGATCTTTGACTGAATTAGAGAGGACTCCTCTTGTTACAGATTTGGCTAGTGCTAGACCAATTTTACGAAATATTAACTGGAACTTTTATGAAAAAGGCGCATTTTCCCCCCATGAACTTCGTCCATTTAATATAAGAGCATACCATTGGTACCCAGCAACCTTTATTCCAGAAATTCCCTTTACATTAATTGAAGTTCTGACATTTCCAAATGCAACCATCTGGGACCCATTTTCAGGAATAGGAACAACTTATTTTCAGGCTCTTTCATTGAATCGAAAAGCCTTTGCTACAGAGATTTGCAGTGTTGCTGTGGAGTTTATGAAATCACTGTTTAGGCTTTTTAATCCAAAAATGAATTTTAAAAAAGCCGAAAGAGAGATAGAAGAACTTCTAACTGATTTCAAGGCTTCCAAAAATTATATTTCTATTGTTCAAGGCTACCCTCTTATTGATAAGCTAGCTCCTTGGTTCTCCAATCAAACTCTTAATCAACTTTCTTTCCTTTTTGCAAAGGAAGCAGATTGCGAAGACGAAGAGACCAAGGCAATTTTTCGAATATGCATCTCTGCATTACTTAAGAGCGTATGCAGTCAAGATCGTGGATGGGGATGTGTCGCTGACAACGTTTTACCCAAAAAAGATCAAATTGAAGACAAAGATGTTCTGGCAATTTTTAAGAGGAATGCAAGGAGATTAATCAGGGGCGTTTCAGAGCATCTGAAGAACACCATGCCCGGATATTCCACATTATATGAAGAAATGTCAAAAAAGCCAACAATATTTCATGAGGATGTACGAATAGGTACAAAAATACCAGATAATAGTGTGGATTTGGTTGTTACATCTCCGCCCTACCCAAATATGACAGACTATGTTACCTCACAGCGCTTATCCTATTACTATCTTGGTTTTGATTTGGCTAATAAACAAAAAATGGTTGACGCGTGCTCAGAGATTGGAGCGAGAAATCGAAGATCGAGAAGAAACTCTCTAGAGATGTATCTTGAAGATATGCGAAAAGCTAATGAAGTAATTTTAAAGAAACTCAGAAAAGGGGGTTATATTTGTTTTGTTTTACCTGCTTTTAGCGTGGATAACGAAAACAATAAAAACCGTAGGAAGATCGTGCAAAAGGTTTTGGCCAACATGACGGAATACAATCTAATCAAGGAAGATGAATATGAGCGGATTTTGCCTGTGAAGCGACGTTCTCACAATGCAAAATGGGCGACTCTGGAACGTGAAAAAATATACTTGTTTAGGAGAGCTTGATATTGATTTATCATGGAATTGTCATAACAGGAACTGAAGGATCAGAAATCGCAGCCGTTGCTAGTAAGCTTTGTGAAAAAGAGAGCAACCTTGCTTTAGCTCGAATAACAACAACGAAAGGTCAGGGTGGGAAATCAGATGGAGAGACATTGATTGAAACCATAGGATTAGAATCGTTCGAGAAAATGTTCAAAGAGAACAAACTTGTAGCGAGAGCTCAACATGGTAAAGATTTTTACGGGATAGCCAAGAAGATATTGAAACAGGAAATTGGCAAAGGTAGAATCCCTGTATTCATTGCGCCCCCTGAATTGGTATTGGAAATAGATATTCTTACCACGACGCTGCCGTATAAATTTTTTACAGTATTCCTTGATGCGCCGGACAATATTCTTGACAAGAAACTCGCATCAGGTGGTCAGATTACTCCAGATTTAGAGCAACGCCAAAAAGACCGACAATGTGCATCCAGATCCATCTACATAGTCAAAAATACCGATCAAAAGAAGACTGTTGAATTGTTACTAAATTTGTGGGAGTATAGAGAGACAGGTGGTCTTTTGCCTGAGAAACTCATCAATCTAATGATTGATTGTGGAGTTTTACTTGAAAACGCTGACACTTTAAATGCCACTAGCGCCGCCTATGATCTCGTTCTTGATGATGAATATTATCACAATGGCAAGGTTAAGAGTCTTAATGAAAAAGATTCTTTTATTAAAATGAAACCTGGAGACTACGCCTTAGTTGGCAGCAAAGAAACAGCAAATTTTCCAAAGGATATTGCTGCAAGATTTGGTCTCAGCGTAAGCCTTTTTTTTCAAGGCATAATTCTTTCCAATGGACCACAGATAGATCCGGGCTTTAGAGGACGATTGTATTGCCTATTGTTCAATACTTCAAGTGATGAGGTTCAGCTAAAGCGCGGTCAACACTACGCTACAATAGAATTTATAAAACTCCTTGAACCTACTAATCCCTACAAAGGTGGATATCAAGACAAAAACAAGATTTCAGATTATCTGCCGAAAGATATTCCATCAAGCGCCATTGGTGAATTAAGAAAAGACGTAGAAAACCTCAAAGCTGAGAAATTGTGGATAAAGATATTGCCATTAACAATTTCCCTTTTATCAATCGCAATAGCGTTGGCATTGGCGTTGCCAAATCTTATCAAAATCATAACCGGGGGTTAATTAGCCGATTTAAATGAGACCAAAAACGCTATTAGATTGCTGAATCTTTTGGTCGCTTGTTATCGTTATTTCACGCTTTTTTGAAAGATATTGTATTGCTAATGTTTTGCTCGATTAAAGATTGGTACAGGTAAGAGGGTTAAAAGTATGAGAAAAATTACCTCTCGCAATGCGCACGTGCTTAAATACGTAATTTGTATTTATTCTATTGGTATCCTTGTCAAGTTACAGTTTAACCCAATTGCTAAAAGAGGCAAAGGCTGAGCAGAAAAGCGAGTTAACGCATTTTGAAAGAAACTTGCTGCTTTCGACTGTATCCCAGTAATTTCCATTTGTTTTCAAAATAATCTTTGATCAGCGCAACGAAACTGGGAGCTGTAGACCACAAAACAGGGCAGTCTACCTCATGCCCCATTCTGCAAAAAGCTTCTTTCCCATCGATTAGAAGCACACACGCCGGAAGAACAGTGGAGGTCCATCTGACCTCAAAACAATCCGTGTTTTTCAACACTGGATCAAGATTGAGTTCTGATTTTTCGTTAGATTTTCCGCCTATTGTAAACTTAAGGCATTATCCGACTTGCGGGATCCCTGTCAGTCTAATAGACTTCTGACACGTATTTAATAACTCATCCACAGATACTCAAGGAAGTCAATAAAAATTAGGAGAACAAAGGAAAATGTCTAAGAACAAAATTGCTATTGCTTTTGCTTTGTTTCTGATGTTTGCTATGACTTTCTCGCTTGTCCCTTTTCCAGCAGCTAACGCACATACGCCAGCATGGGAAATTCCAACGTACGCCTACATCGTTGCGGCACCTAACCCTATAGGCGTCGGTCAGCCAGCACACGTCTACATGTGGCTTGACGCTGTTTATGGATCAGCCGGTGGTGGTTTCTTCGCCGCTGTCGGGTGGAATGCTTCCACATCCAGCGGAGCGTTGCCATCAAACAACTACCGTTTTCACAACTACAAGCTTACCATCACAGACCCTGACGGCAAAACAACAACCCAGACGTTTGCCGTCGTCTCGGACACGACATCAAACCAATTCACTAAATTCACTCCTGACAAGGCTGGCACCTACACTCTCAAGTTCGAATACCCCGGACAGGTCTATGGGGAGAATGGCAACGGCTACGAAAAATCATCACTAATGGGCGACACTTACATGGCCAGCTCTGCGACAACGACACTTACAGTGCAGAATGAGCCAATTCCTCCCCCTCTCGGTAGTTCCCCGCTTCCGACGCAATACTGGACACGACCAATATACGGTGAGGGCACCGACTGGTGGACAATTTCCTCAAACTGGCTTGGATATGGAGCTGGGTTCGGGACAACTGGCTCACCTGTTCTAGCAGGTTACACCAGTTCCAACCTGTTCCATAGCGACGCAATCGGGCCGCTGACTTCTCACGTGATGTGGACAAAGCCACTTCAGTTCGGAGGAGTTGTCGGCGGAAACCCGTTTGTGGCTGGCGGCTCAAATCCCAACGGCGCTGTTCAGGGAGTCCAGTACTACGAGGGCAGTTCATACGAGCCGAGATATGTCAATCCGATAATAATCAACGGCTACATCTACTATACAGACACAGTATCATTCACGGGTTCTAATAGCTTCGGGAGTCTTGCTAGTGGACCAACCAACTGCGTTGACCTTCGTACAGGAAAAGTTCTCTGGTCACGATCCGATATACCAGAACTGTCATTCGGCTACATATACAACCTTTGGAACCCAGATCAGCACGGGACGTTTCCGCCAATTCTAGTTTATGCTTCAGGAAGCACTTGGCAGTTGTATGATGCATACACTGGCGACTCGATGTTCAACGTAACTAATGTTCCCTCAGGCACGGCAGTAGCTGGTCCAAGCGGTGAACAGTTAAGGTACGTCATGAGGAACGCAAACACCTCCACAAATCCACAGTGGTATCTTAGTGAATGGAACTCGTCAAAACTTTGGCAATACGATACTAATCCATACACAGGCCGTGGAAGTTTTAACCCATCAGTTATAAACGCAAGCAACCTGGTCGTCGTTTCAAATAATCCAATTCCACTCACGGGCACCATGGGCACCATTCCAACTGCAACAGGCGGAGCCAACTTCTTTGTTCCTTATGGTTCCACAATAACAGTCAATGCAGACATTCCTATCAACTCCACCACTCTCGGAGGAGAGGTCATTGGCGGTGAAGCAGCTGTTGCTGGTCAAGGCATAAACACTTATGACTGGAACGTTTCGTTGCCATGGCTCAACACTATGACCGCGCCGCCTACTTATGACCAATTCTCAGGACAAATGGTGCCGGCACTTCCTGGAACAAATCCCATATCGAGTGTGCTGGCAGCTAACACCGGCGACGAAATGCTTTGCCTAGTCGGTTCTCTACCTACTGGGTATAAGGGAATGAACCCCGGCGCCCCAAATGGTCCTTATACACTGGTAGATGTCAACCTCAACGCATCTCGAGGATCCATCGGTCAGGTACTGTGGCAGAAAACTTATGATCCGCCAGCAGGTAACGTATCTATGGCTTTTACTGCAGTTGACTGGCAGACCCGTGTCTTTGTCTTCAATTATGAGGAAACACTCAATTGGGTGGGATACAGTCTGGATAACGGCGAAAAGCTGTGGACAACTCCGACTCAAGGTGCCTGGGACTACTATGGTGTCGGCAACCTTATGGTCGGTGCACTTGCTTACGGCAACTTGTATACCAGTGGATTCTCGGGCGTGTGCTACTGCTTTGACGATACGACTGGAAAGCTATTGTGGACGTACGGTAACGGCGGGGAAGGCAACAGTACTAACGCCGGCTTGAGCGTCTTTTACGGTGTTTATCCAACCTTCATACAGTCTATTTCCAACGGAGTGGTCTACTTGGCGACTAACGAGCACACTATACCTAACCCGCTTTACAAGGGCTGCACTTATCGGGCTATCAACGCTACTGACGGAACGGAAATTTGGCAGCTTTCAGGCTACCCCAGCGAGTGGGCCAGCCCGGGTAGTGCATGGGCTGTTGCAGATGGCTACTTAACGTGCATGAACGGTCTTGACAACCAGATTTACAGTATAGGCAGAGGACCCAGCGCTACCACGGTTTCAGCACCAGACATCGCTGCAGCATTCGGAACACCAGTGGTGATCAAGGGTTCGGTGATGGATATTGCTGCTGGCACACAGCAGGATCAGCAGGCGGCTGACTTTCCGAACGGTGTTCCATGCGCTTCTGACGCTAGCATGACTGATTGGATGGGCTACGTCTACCAGCAGAAGCCATGCCCAGCCAACTTTACAGGCGTTCCAGTGCAGATTTCTGTGTTAGACTCTAACGGCAACAGCTATCCGATAGGCACCGCAACGACTGACGGAAGCGGCAGGTTCAGGCTCATATGGACGCCTGAGATAGCGGGCAACTTCACTGTTTTCGCTACTTTCGCTGGCACCAACGGTTACTGGCCTTCATCAGCAGAAGACGACTTCACTGTAATGCAACCGCCTGCAGCCTCTCCTGCGCCTACAGCTCCACCGGCATCTATGGCTGATATATACATCCTGCCCGCAACCATCGGAATCATAATCGCAATCGCCATAGCCACAATCGTAATAGTGCTAATGCTCAGAAAACGGTAAGCACAAGCAAAAAACACCCAAACTCCCCTTTTTTAGTCTGCATGGGCAAGACAGGGGCTGAGAGGGCTTTGCACTTGAACGCGCTAACAGCAATAGTCGTTAGCAGTTTTCAATCTATTCTCCTATATTTGGTGTGCAGAGCCCCAGCAACCCTTCATTGGCTAACTTGAAACCACATTATTAGTAGAAAAAAAGGGGATTGCGCGGGTGATGTCTCCACTTGGTCGTGGGTTCGAATCCCACCCCCCGCACCATCAACTCTCGGAGAGATACCTCCTC
>CAZWPI010000026.1:0-16661 GCA_964636055.1 uncultured Candidatus Bathyarchaeia archaeon | reverse complement strand
AATCGGTTGTTCCACCAATGCAATAAATTTTGTTTTGAAAGACCGCTATGGCAAATGACATTCGAGGAGTTGGCATTGGTGCTTTGTAGGTCCAGTTGTCTGTCTCTGGGCTGTATTCTTCGTTAGTGCCTACTGCTCCAGTTTCGTCAAAGCCTCCGATGGCGTAGATTTTGCCGTTTACCACCGCAACGCCCAAACCAGCTCTTGCAACATGCATCGGCGCTTTCGATGCCCATGAGTTTCCAGTTGCTGAAGCCGCGGAAACAGGCTTAGCTGCCATTGCGCATGAGGCTATCAAGAAGACGAGAACGAGAAGCAAGGCGATGCTTTTACCCATGGCTACTCCCCTATAATGTTGATTTGTTCCCGCGGTAAAAGGGTTTTTATCAAGGTTTTTTGACTAACCTGTTTTTTCTTAGTCAAGGTTTCTGGACTACCTCGCTCATCGCCTTTTGACATGCTCCTTTGCTCTGAACCCAAGTAACCACACCTCAGTGGGCAGTGAGCCAGGAATGCAGCAGCAGCAGCAGCAGCATTAAAATTTAATCCAACAACCAAAAAGGACGGTAATTCCAGGTTGGAGAGGTTAACCATCTCCAAAAATAGGCAAGAGGAGTGTATACTCGGTTCAGCATACACGTATGGCATAAGGAAGGAAATAAAGAAACTATATGAAGGAAAAATGGGATGGGGGTTTAGCGGTGTTATTCTTGTTTGCTTTGACGTTTCCTTTTGAGAGCTACTGCGGTGACGATGGTGATGGCGATCGCAACCGCTGCGATTATGGCAATAATGATATCCGTGGGTATTTCGCCAACTTTAGAAGCGGCGCTCAGTGCTATAACAATTTTATGTGCACTGTGAGAGTAGCTGAAGGAGATAACCCATGAATCCCCTTGCGATTCAGTGTTGTACGTTATCAAGTTTTCATCTAAGTAAACCTTAAGACTAGAAATGTCGGTTATGAGCGATTTTGGAATGTAGACGCTGACGTGCCCTGTTGTGCCTGATGGTCCGGATGCGGTAAAGCTTAGTTCTTTGCTGGTGGAGTTGAAAGCGAATGCAGATATTGTTGAGTTAGAGGTTACTGAGAACACGGTTCCCTCTGAGTATGGTGTTAACGCCAAGTTAACTACTGTGCTTGCTTCGTTGAATGTTGAGTTTCCTTCCCATTTTGCTTTGATTAAGTAGTTTCCCGTTACTGATGGTTTCCAGACAACTAGGAACCCGCCGTCAGAACCTGTTTTTGCGAGGGTTAGGTCTTCCCAAGAACTGCCCCCAGTGACGCTATATGAAATTAAGAGAGGAATATCAAAACACCTACTATTGGACTCAAGCAGAAAAATAACGCTCTTAGACGCGCTTGAACGTTGACTCTTACACGATTTTTACGAACCGCCCAACATTGGCAGCCAGCGCTTTGCTGTAAGCGATTTTAGCCGTGACCGCATCCTGAACCGCCAAGCCAGTGGACGTGAAAACCGTGATTTCATCTCGTCTTTCTCTGCCCGGTTTCAGGTTGGCCACAATCTCACCTATCTCCGCCCAAATGTCATCCTTCGTTAACAATCCGCGGCTTAGCGGGACGTTTATTTCTCCACTGTGAGACGCCTGTGCCCAATCATCCACAACTATCTTCGCCCGCTTCAGAATGGCTGGGTCGATTTCTTCCTTTCCCACCGCGTCTGCGCCGATGCAGGTGATGTGCATTCCAGCCGACACCATGTCGTTCATGACTAAAGGCGTCCTAGAAGGCGTTGTAGTCACCACGATGTCTGCTCCCTCCACGGCTTCGCGCACACTTGCCGCAGGAACAGCTTGGATAGCGTCTCCATAGGCTTGTTGAATTTCGGCTACAAACTTTTTCTTGGTCTCTTCAGTTCGGCTCCACACTCTGACTTCTTCGAGGTTCTCATACACTTCCAGAAGCGCCATCAGTTGAGTCTTAGCTTGGGCGCCGGCGCCGACAAGCCCCACAACTTTTGAGTCTTTTCTTGCGAGATATTTCGCGGCTACTCCACCTGCCGCGCCTGTTCGCATACGTGTTATTGTTGTTCCACCCATTATGGCAAGGGGCGCTCCATTTGAAGGGTCTATGAGGGTTATTACAGCCATGACTGTTGGAAGATCGTTCTTAGCCGGATTTTGAGGGTGCACGTTGACTATTTTAACCGCTGATATGTCGAGGTCTTCGAGAAAAGAGGGCATGACTCTTAAATCGCCACCGTACTTACGGTAGTACAGGTAAATCTTGGCGGGCATCTGAACGCGTCCAAGACCCTTCTGTTTAAAAGCTAACTCGACAGCTTCAACCACTTCGGACAGAGAAAGAAGCTTCTTCACCTCATCATCAGTTAATATTAGAGTTTCCAAATTTCATCGCCAAGCGCTGGGCTATTTTTTCTTTTTAGCGCCTAAATGTTTTTTGGAACAAACCGTGAACTTTTATGGCAACTCCAGCGCTCATTCTCCCACGCCTGCTTAGAAAAAGTAGATAAGCGGGTTGCAAATACCTTTTGAAACAAAAACAAGCGCCGAAATCGCTACACGCACCCAAGGAGCCACTCAGATGTTAAAACAAATGAAGTACATACTCGTCGTCGGAGACGGAATGGCAGACTACCCCATACCCGAATTGGACAACAGGACGCCGCTCCAAGCAGCCCACAAGCCGAACATGGACGCGATAGCAGCCAAAGGCAGAAACGGCCTTCTCAAAACAATACCCGACGGCTTGAGTGCAGGCTCAGACGTGGCAATCCTCTCGGTGCTGGGCTTCGACCCACAAAGGTTTTACACGGGCAGAGGCGCCTTTGAAGCCGCAGCCAGAGGCATCCAACTGAAAGAAAAAGACGTAGCGTTCAGATGCAACTTGATAACAGAAAAAGACGGAATCTTGGCTGACTATTCCGCGGGGCACATAACGAGCAAAGACTCCCAGCAGCTCATAGAAGCCGTGAAAAAGGCTTGCGAGAAACCAGGTGAAATCGAGTTTTATTCAGGACTAGACTACCGCCACTTCCTAATCTTGAGAAACGCGCCGCTCGCGCTTCAAGTTGAGTGCATTCCACCCCACGACACCGTAGGCGCGGAAATCGCAGCGGTCTTGCCAAAAGCCAAGTCTCCAGAGGCAGAAAAAACAGCCAACCTGCTGACACAGGCAATACTCAAATCCAAGGAGATTCTGCAGTCTCACCCAGTGAACATTGCCCGACAGAAAAGCGGGAAAAAATCTGGAAACATGATTTGGCCTTGGGGCGGCGGGATAAAACCAAGCATGCCTTCGTTCAGGGAAAAATACGGCTTGAAAGCCGCAGTCATATCCGCTGTGGACTTGGTGAAAGGCATCGGAGTTTACACAGGGATGAAGGTTATTGATGTTTCTGGAGCCACGGGCAGAGAAGACACGAACTATGAGGGCAAAGCAGACGCTGCGCTGAAAGCTCTCGAAGACAACGACCTGGTTTTCGTTCACGTTGAAGCGCCAGATGAGGCAGGACACGCCAAGGATTATAGGCTAAAAGTCAAAACGATAGAAGACTTTGATAAGAGGCTGCTTGGCAGAATTCTTAAAGGCTTAAAGGGACCATATGCAATCGCGGTCTTGCCAGACCATCCAACCCCGATCAGAATCGGAACGCACACGAAAGACCCCGTGCCCTTCGCGATTCGCTCGCCCCTTCTAGAAGCGGATGGCGTTCAAAAGTTTGACGAAATCTCCGCCAAGAACGGCGCTTTTGGTCTGGTGGAGCAAGAAGGCGTTGTGGCACTTCTCCTTTCATCCACTTCAAGCAGCAGATAAGGATAAAGCCTGCTTCGAGTGTAGTTGTGGTGCCATGCAGAACGCAAAGCCCAACTCAGTTTTCGAATTGCTTGCCAAGCCTGTTCGCAAGGTGGATTTGGTTCTCAGCTACGGGAAACAAGCGGTGCAGGCATTGGAAGTGAAGGGTGTAGGACCTGAAACGGCTTCGCGGATTCTGGGTAAGATGCATCCGAACGAGGACGAGTTTTACTTGGATTTGCTTAAGGCGAAGATTCAGTTTTTGCGCACGAGAGAATTCTGGAACGATTAAGCGCTTGGTGTTAAAGCTTAACTTTATAGTGTTTAATTGTTTAACATGGTTTTAATGTGAAGGTAAATGGCGCGAAAGGAACCGCAAAACGCGTTGAAGCGTTCGTTGAGCTTGCTGGATGCTACAGCGATAAGCGTGGGCGCCATAATCGGCGGCGGCATTTTTGTCGTAACAGGCATCGTGGCGGGCTTGGCGGGTTCAGCCTTGGTGGTTTCCATGGTTCTCGCGGCTGCAATCGCGTTTTTCACAGCGCTGAGCTATGCGGAACTCGCAGCGTGGCAGCCCGTGGAAGGCAGCGTCTACGAGTATGCGCGCCAGGTTATCTCGCCGTTTTCAGGGTTTTTGACGGGCTGGATGTTTATGGTTGCCAACACTTTCACGGGAGCCGCGGTTTCTCTCGGATTCGCCTATTACCTGACAGCGTCGTTTCCGGGCTTGCCATCTAATATTGTGGCTGCGATTTTGTGTTTAGCGTTTACCGCATTGAATTTCTTTGGGGCGCGTGAATCAGCGCGTCTAAACACGATTCTCGTAGCCGCAAAACTGCTCATCTTAGGGTTTTTCGTGGTTTTTGGAGCATTAAACGCGAACACCGCGAATTTCGCGCCTTTTGAACCGTTCAACGCGGGTGTGCTGTACGGTGCTTTCTTCATATTCTTCGCCTACACTGGGTTCGGGAGAGTAGCGGTGGTGGCGGAGGAGGTTAAAGACGCGCAACGTAACGTGCCGAAGGCTTTGCTTTTGTCGCTGGCTGTTTCCACCATAGTTTACGTTCTGGTGGGGATAGTTGCCGTGGGGCTTGCGGGTTCCGCTACGCTTGCGGATTCAAACTCGCCCTTGGCAGCGGCCATAAGCGTCACGGGAAGCCCGCTCGCGGTGCAGGTTGTGGCTTTCGGAGGCTTATTAGCCACGGCGAGTGTGCTGCTGACCGCGATTTTGGGGGTTTCACGCATGGCGTATTCCATGGCGAGAAGGAGAGATGTGCCGCAGGCTTTGGCAAAGCTTCACGGTAAGTTTAGCACGCCGTACTATTCGATCTGGGCGGTGGGAATTCTGATGGCGCTGCTGGTTTTGTTTTTTGATTTGACAGGGGTTGTGGTTGTCAGCACTTTCGGAGCGCTCTTCTACTACGCCGTCACAAACGCGGCTGCGCTCAAGTTAAAAACCGAAAAAAGACGGTATCACAGGCTGTTTCCCACCGTAGGACTGGGCACATGCATAGTGCTCTTGGCGTTCATTCTCTTCGCTGCAACGCAAGCATGGATAATCGGCGTCATATGCCTAACCGCAGGAGCAGCTTACTACGGCGCCAAAAAACGCGCCTCAAAACGAAACGAAGCGGCTGAGAAGTAGCGAACGTGGACTATCGCGCTCTGGAACTGGTACCCCCTCCCTTTTATATAGCTTAAAATCCAGAGTGAACTATGACAGATATTCGGAAAGAGAATTGGCGCTATTTTTGTTTCTTTCTGTTCAGCATGTTCTCGATGACGGGGCGTAGCTTCGCGTTTTCCGCTTTGATTTTTTCTTTGCTCAGCGCTTTCATTTGCGCGTCTATTTCGCGGATTAGCTCGGCGTAGTGCACGCCTTCAGCCGCTGAAACGTACTCCACGCGGAACCTTTCAGGACTCATGCCGAGCTTCGTCAGCATTCCTTTTAACGCGTCCGTGCGGGCTTTCATCTTATAGTTCCCGCTTATGTAGTGGCAGTCGTAGGGCAAGTGGCAAGCGCCGACAAGCACCATGCCCGCGCCTAACCGCAAAGCCTCAAGTATGAAGTCCCTGTCCACTCTGCCTGAACACATCACCCGTATCGGGCGAATGCTGGGCGGATACTCAAACCTGCTTGTGCCTGCCAAATCAGCGCCAGCGTAGCTGCACCAGTTGCACAGGAAAGCCAGAATCTTGTCTTCAGGGTCGTTCTCTAACGCCGCGCGTATCTGCGCTAAAATCTGGGCGTCGGTGAAATGCAACTGCGTAATGGCGTCTTGGGGGCATTCGGCGACGCAGGTTCCGCAGCCGTGGCAACTGGCAGTTATTATTTGCGCTGGCTTGTTCGGCTCGATCTTAATTGAGCCGTAGGGGCATCTCTCAGCACATATGCCGCACTTCGCCGTCACGTTCCTGCATCGGCTCGCGTCAACTACGGAAACTATGGGTTCAATCTTCCACGTGGGCTTTGAGATAACCGTGGCGGCTTTTGAAGCGGCACCGCTTCCCTGCGAAACGCTGTACGGAATATCCTTCAAGCCTTGGCAGGCACCAGCGAAGAATATGCCATCAGTCGGCGCTTCCAACGGCTTCAGTTTCGGGTGGCTCTCCATGAAGAATCCGTCTGCGCCGCGGGTAAGGTTGAGAACGCGGGCGAGTTCGTCTGAGCCTTGTTTGGGTATGGAAGCTGTGGCTAACACGACCATTTCAGCTTCTACTTCTATGGGCACGCCAAGGTTGGCGTCTTCAGAATGCAGAATCAGATTATGCGTTTTCGGGTCTTCGTCGATGCGGCTGACGCGTCCGCGGATGAAGTTCACGCCTCCCTCTCTCGCGCGGTCATAGAACTCCTCATAGCCCTTTCCAGGGCTGCGAATGTCAATGTAGAAAACGTAGATTTCCACGTCTTCCTTGTACTTCTCCTTGAGCTGAACCACGTGCTTCAGCGTGTACATGCAGCAGTAGTTTGAGCAGTACGGATACTTGTTCTTGTCGCGGGAGCCAACGCACTGGATGAAAGCGATTGTGTGCGGTTTCTTTCCGTCGGAAGCCCGTATGACTTTGCCGCTTGTTGGACCAGCCGCGAGAATGAGCCTTTCGAACTCCATGCTGGTGATGACGTTGGGGTATTTCCCGTAGCCCAGCAGCGGCATGTCATACGGCAAGTAAATATCATAGCCCGTGGCCACGATTATGGCGCCGACTTCTATGTCGATCTCCTCTGGTGGCTGCTCAAAGTTTATGGCTTCTCTGGCTCCGCAGATGTCCACGCACTTGTAACATTCAATGCAGTAATCCTTGTTTATGGTGTAGATGAGCGGCACCGCCTGGTCAAAAGGAACCGAAATTGCCTTGCGCGTGCCTAAGTTCATGTCCCACTCGTTGGGAAACTCGATGGGGCAAGCGTCCTTGCATTCTCCACAGCCCGTGCACTTGTCAGCCAGCACGAACCGCGGGTTCCTGCGAATCTTGACCTTAAAGTTGCCAACGTAACCATCCACTTTCAGCAGGTCCGCGTTCGAGATTATCTCAATGTTCGGGTGCCTGCCCACATCAACCATCTTGGGACCTTCGATGCAGATGGAGCAGTCGAGGGTTGGAAAGGTCTTGTCGAGGGCAGCCATGTGACCGCCGATGCTTTCGCCTTTCTCAAGAAGGTAAACCTTGAAGCCCATCTCCGCCAGGTCTAGCGCCGCGTTCATTCCTGCGATGCCGCCGCCGACAACTAAGGCTTTGTTGGTTACAGGAACCTCTATGGTTTGAAGAGGCATCATCAAGCGGGCTTTCGCCACAGCCATTCGTATGGTGTCTTTAGCTCTTTCAGTAGCCTCTTTCGGAGTGCTCGGATGGCACCATGAAGCAAATTCACGGATGTTAGCCATCTCGAAAAGGAACGGGTTCAAACCAGCCTCAGAGACTGTGCGCCTGAACGTTGGCTCGTGCATTCTTGGCGAGCAGGCAGCAACGACAACGCGGTTTAGCTTGTAGTCTTTTATGCCTTTTCTGATTTCCTCTTGCCCGGGGTCAGCGCAGGTGTAACGGTTTTCCTTGACGTAAACGACGTCTGGAATCGTTTTAGAGTACTCAACAAGCTCCTTTATGTCCAACGTGCCCGCGATGTTCAAACCGCAGTGGCAGATGAAAACGCCTACGCGCAGCTCTTCGCTTTCAGGCTGCTTCGAAGCTTCGGGCTGACTCATCTTATCTCCTCCTCAAAAACGAAACGCCTGCACACTGTTTCTTTCGCCTTTTGGGAACCACGGGCTTTAAACTCTTTAACCGCGTCAACTGGTGATGTGAGCTTCTCCAGCGCTTTGTTCCAGGCGCCTGAGCGGACAGGCGTATGGTGTATTTTGGTTCTCTTAAGCGTCAAAGCCTCATCGACTGGACAGACCACTTTGCAAGCGCCGCAATAGTCACAGAAAAGCTCGTTAACGTAAACCTTCTTGTCCTTCTCAGAAAGGTACAGCGCGCCTTTTATTGGGCAAACGTCCAAGCAGTCGGTGCACCCTTCTGGGCACTTCGCTTGGTCGATGGCGATTTTGCCTTCCATGAATTTCCTCACCTTGATCACGCCTGGAGTGCATTTGAACTCGCAGACTCTGCAGGTTGGGCAGTACTCTTTTTGGATGCCAAGGTTTATTTGCACGCGTTTTCTCTGGCTCGGCGTTAAAGACTCAAGGTCTTCAACTGGCTTCCCGTCATAGCCTACTCGGCTGATCTTGATCAAAGATAAGGGGCAAGCGTCTTCACATTCGACGCAGTCCTTTGGGCACTGGCGAGTATCCGCTTTTATGTCGCGGATTAGTTCTGGAAAACTCTCCTTATCCAGTACCGAAAGCGCATGTTCGCCGTTCAACGTGAGCTTGATGGCGCCGTAGGGGCAGGAAACGTCGCATATCCCACAGAAATTACACTTCTCCAAGTCAATGTCAACCTTGGCTTTCTGGGCTTTCTGACCCTGAACTTTGGGCTGTTTTTCAAGTTTGATGGCGTCTTTCGGACAGACCAAACTGCACACTTGGCAACCTGCACAACGCGCCTTATCAAGGGCTAATTTGTAGTTTTTAACGTGTAAAATCCATTCCAGAGATAACGTGTCTGCCGTATCTTTTTTCACGGTTTTTAACGGCATTATTTTACCACCAACATAAGGCACGCTCGATGCCAAGTTGTTAAAATGTTTCAATGCAGCGCTTTCGATATAAATATTGCTTGCTGACAACGCCGTTTTATTCATGGATTTAGTTAAAAACAAATGAAATTATTTAGTTTCGAACCGTCACGGCAACGTGGCACTTCAACGCATCAGCGTCTTTAAGCGAAACCACCTTCAAACTAGCATCGTGCAGCAACGCCTTAAAGGCTTCCAAAGAAAAAGCCTTCTTCAGCCCAGTCACCACAACATACGCGTCGCGCTTCGTGTTCCGCTTGAGCTCACTCAGCGTTTCCAAAGGTTTCGGCATGTTCTGAAGCACAGTGAAAGCGAAAACCACGCGGAAACAGGCATTTCTGAAGGGCAGGTGGTCAGCGTCCGCTTGAATCAAGTGAACGTTGCGGAAATTTCGGGCGCGTTCCTTGGCTTGACGCAGCAACAAGCGGGAGATGTCCACGCCCACAACCGTTTGGGCTTCGGCTGCAACGTGGCTGAACAGGAGGCCTGTACCGCATCCAACGTCAAGCACACTGCCGTGGGCTATTTTTAAGCAGTCTAAGGCTGCTTTGTACTTGACCGCTTGCTCCTCAGCGTAACGCATTTCATACATTTCGGCTGTCAAGTCGTAACGCCTCATGGTCTTGCGCTTTTGGTCCCACTTGTTCAACGGCTGAGCCTTCAGAAATCTTATGTACACTGAAACCCTCTAAAATACTTGGCTGAAACCAAATGCAAAAAGACAAGTTAACGGTTCTCACGAATCCGAAGCTGACGGAAGCCGCACAGGTAATCGGAAAAGCCTTCGTACAGCGGAGAACACTAATAGTCGCGGGCAAATGCCACGTGCACTACACGGGCAGAGCCAAATCAACGCTTGAGCCCGGCGAACGCCTATTAATCATCAAAGCTGACGGCTCGCTCCTCGTCCACCGTCCAGTCGGGTACGAGCCCGTCAACTGGCAGCCTCCAGGCAGCGTCTTCCACGTTCAAACGAAAGCTGGTTCAATTGAGGTTCACGCGGTCAGGCAGAAGCCCCGAGAGAGCGTGAGGGTAACGTTCAGCGAGGTTTTCATGGTTTCCAGCCTAAGCCTCGCGGATTCTGGCGAGTTCCTGCTTTACGCCAGCGAAGAGGACATGCACCGAGCGATTCTGCTGAAGCCATCGCTGTTAGAGGAAGGTTTCAAGCCGATTAGCTACGAGAAGAAAGTTGAGCCTGGATTCGTGGACGTCTACGGCGAAGACAAGGACGGAAAACTCGTTGTCGTGGAAGTTAAGCGGAAAACGGCTGGAAAAGAGGCTGCGCTTCAGCTTGCCAGGTACATCGACGCGATAAAGGGCAGGGCGAACCGTGAGCTACGCGGAGTTCTTGTCGCGCCGAGCCTCGGCAAAGGCGTGCAACGATTGCTTGAGACTCTTGGGTTGGAGTTTAAGGCGTTGGACCCGAAGAAGTGCTCGGAAGTGCTGAAAAAAGCTGGAACCACAAAGCTGGAAAGTTTTTTTGATGAAAATCAGGATTGAAAAATCCATTGGACGGCTAAAAGAGATAAAACTTAAATCCGCAGCGATAGCCAGTTAATAACATGACCGAGGAACTTGGCGCATACCTTTCCAGCTACATCAAAAGCCGTGTGGGAGTGTTCAAGAAGTACCTTTTGGCGGCTTTAGACAACAAAGACCACTGCATATGGTACTTGGAATCAACCGAAGGAATGCTCGCGCCCTCTTCGGACCTGAAGAACTGCCAGCTTCTCAGGGACGCCCAGCTTTTCCATGAGGACACTCGGATTTCAAGAAACGGGCGCAACACCTACAAGATCTACTGCCTGACCGAACTGGGCAAGAAATTGGCTGACGAGATTAAGAGAGAAGGGTTGGAAGGCAAGAAAACTGTAGAAGCGCGTTAAAAGCATGGACTAACCGCCGTGTTGGGCACCGAGCTTTTCCATGAGCTTTTCTGGCAAATTATATAAGCTTTACATCACCAACAATGGGAGTTATGGCTGTACTTACAACCTTCGAAGTCGCAGGACTCTATTCAGTGCTGGCGGTGGCGTTCGGAGCATTGATTTACGCCATGCTTTTGAGGCGGCAGGTGCTTCGAGAGAGTTCAGGCTCTGGCAAAGTAAAAGAGGTCTGGGAAGGAATTAAAGCAGGAGCCAACGCCTACCTCAGAACACAGTTCAAGTCGCTCATCCTGTTTATCGGTTTACTGGGAATTTTCCTGTATTTCTCCGCATCACTTGACAACAAACCCGTTTTTGTCGCCATCGGACGCGTCGGCGCCTTCCTCATCGGCGCCTTCTTCTCCGCCATGGTCGGGTACATCGGAATGAACATGGCGGTGCAGGGAAACATCCGCGTTTCTGAAGCCTCCAAAAAAGGTTTCCGCGAAGCATTAAAAATAGCGTATCACACGGGAACCATCACCGGCATGCTCACCGACGGACTGGGCTTACTGGGCGGCACCATCATCTTCCTAATCTACGTTGAGCACTCACCCGATGTTCTGCTGGGCTTCGGCTTCGGCGCCACCCTTCTGGCTTTGTTCATGAGGGTCGGCGGCGGCATCTACACCAAAGCAGCAGACATCGGCGCAGACCTAGTCGGCAAAGTTGAAGTGGGCATTCCCGAGGACGACCCGAGAAACGCAGCTGTCGTGGCAGACCTCGTGGGAGACAACGTCGGCGACTGCGCGGGAATGGCTGCGGACATTTTTGAATCCTACGAAGTGACAGTGGTGTCAGCGCTTATCTTGGGTTTAGCCATCGCCACGCGCGCACCGGTTTTTGAGGCTAAATGGATTGTTTTCCCGCTTTTAGCGCGTGGCATAGGCGTTGTAAGCACGGTCATAGGCACCTACGCCGTTTCAATGTGGCCTGACAGGCTGACTAAAGGCGACGCTTTCAAGGCGATGGACTTGTCGTATGAGCTTTCATGTGTGATTTCCGCAACCAGTTTTCTATTCCTGTCCATATTCTACGTGAATGACATCAGAGTGTTCTTTGCCACGGTGATGGGCATAATCCTTGCGGTTAGCTTTAACAAACTTGCAAATCACTTCACGAGTCCGGATAAAAACCCCGTTGACAGAGTAGCCGCGACAAGCAAAACGGGTTCAGCCACTTTGATACTGCAGGGTCTCGCCTTAGGGTTCGAGAGCACCGTTTGGACCATCTTCCTCGTGGCGCTTACAATCGCCGTTTCGGTGGTGATCTGGACTGGCGCCGGCGTGCTATTCGCCCTGTACGGCGTCTCGCTTGCAGCCATCGGCATGCTGACGCAGACGGGTAACAACGTCGCCATGGACTCTTTCGGGCCCATAGTGGATAACGCAAACGGCATAGGCGAAATGGCTGGGCTTGAGGGTGAACCGCGCCAAATCCTCGCAGACCTGGACGCTTCAGGCAACACGACCAAGGCAATCACCAAATCCTTAGCCATAGCCTCAGCTGTGCTGGCGGCGGTGTCGCTTTTTTCCGCGTTCACCGAAACCTTGAACGTCAACCTAGACATTGCCAACCCACTTGTCTTCGTTGGGCTACTCATCGGTGGCGCGCTGCCGTTCATGTTCAGCTTCATATCCATAAGAGCAGTCAGCAGGGCGGCTGGAAAAATCATCGAAGAAGTCAGGAAACAATTCAAGGTCCCCGGAATAATTGAGGGGCTGAAACTTCCCGACTACGCAAAAGTCGTGCGCCTATGCACTTCCGCCGCGCAACGAGAACTGGCAAGTCTTGCAATAATCGCCATACTGACGCCTTTGGCGGTGGGGACACTTCTGGGCTCTGCGGCTTGGGGCGGATTCCTCGCTGGAGTAATAGTGACGGGCCAGTTGTTGGGCGTTTTCATGGCAAACGCGGGCGGCGCATGGGACAACGCCAAGAAGAAGATTGAAGACGGGTATTATGGAGGCAAATACTCAGAATCTCACAAGGCGTCGGTGGTCGGCGACACCGTAGGAGACCCGCTGAAGGACACGGCGGGACCAGCCTTGAACCCGATGATTATCGTGATTAACCTGATATCGCTGCTTTTCTCAGGCGTTATCCTGTCGCTGAGAAACGCGTTCTCATACCAGATTCCAAACACCAACATCCAAATCCCCATAGCTTCGGTTGCGCTCGCGATAGTCTTGATTGGAATAATTGCCTCGGCGATAATGTTCAGCAAGCGCGAAACCAAAGAAGAAGAAAGGGCACGCGACATTGAAGGACCAGTCCCCAGCGGCGTCATCGTGGAGCCCAACCCTGTGAAGGTGGACACATCTCTGAAGCTGACAGCCACCCTTGATGACACCACCACGGGCGGCTCCAAAATCACCTCAGCAGAGTACAGCCTTGACGGGGCAACCTGGCGCAGAATGGAACCCGCAGACGGCGCCATGGACAGCCCGAAAGAACAGATAATCGCGAAATTATCAGTGGAGAAACCAGGCGTTTACAACCTACAGGTGCGTGGCACCGACGAAATGGGCAACAAAGCGTCTGAGAAAGGCACAACGCTGGTGGTCTATGACCCCGAAGCCGGTTTCGTAACTGGCGAAGGCTGGATAAGCTCCCCTGTTGAAGCATACACCGCCAATCCTGCGCTGGCGGGTAAAGCCACGTTCAAATTTGAATCCAAATACCCGAAAGGAGCCGCCACCCCAACGGGGCAAACCGAATTCAAGTTCCCTGACGCTGGATTGACTTTCAAGAGCACGGGCTACGATTGGCTTGTGGTTTCGGAAACAAGAGCGCAATACAAGGGCACGGGCACGATTAACGGTGCAGGAAACTACGTTTTCATGGTGACAGTTGTTGATGAGTTGGGCGAAGGCGGCTGCAGAATCAAAAAGTTCAGGATAAAAATCTGGGACAAGACAACGGGCAAGGTCGTCTACGACAACGACTTGGGCTACCCAGACGACATTCTGCCGACAACTGAAATTTCGGGCGGAAACATCGATATCCATATTAGGCGCGCGACTAGGGAAACTGATGAGTAAAAAACCGAGCATGAAAGGAGAACAGAGCCGCATGAATCTTTGGAAGGACATTCCAGCAGGGGACAAGCCCCCGGAACTGCTGAACATGGTTATCGAAGTTATGAGCACTTCCAGAGACAAGTACGAGTACAGCATCGAATGGGAAGCCTTGGTGCTGGACAGGATAATTCCCTCATCCGTCGTGTTCCCCGTCGAGTACGGGTTCGTTCCGCAAACATGGTTTGACGATGGAGACCCGCTGGACATCATGGCGCTAAGCTTCGAACCCCTTGAGGTCGGGTGCATAGCAAAAGTCAGAGTCATAGGCGCCTTGATAATCGAGGACGAGGAAGGTCTCGACGCGAAAATCCTCTCGGTACTTACAAACGACGCGAGGTTCGAAGGCTACAACGACATAACTGACGTGCACCAGCATCAGCTGAAGATGATTCAGGAGTTTTTTGAGACCTACAAGAGGCTGGAGCCGCACAAGTGGGCTAAGACAAGAGAGTGGAAGAACGCTGCGGAAGCCAAGGACATTGTGAAGTACTCCATGGAATTGTACAGAGAAAGAATAAAACAGCCTTAACACGCAGACCGCTTAAGCGTCAAACTTGCACAGTCGCGTTCTCTGGGCTTTTCAGGCTATTTTTTGGCTTAAATCTTGATGCTCCTTCTCTGAAATCCAGCCTTCCTTTCTTATGTAATCCAGTCCTTTTCGGATGCTCTCACGCATCGGAGCCGTGTTTAATATGTTTGTGCTTTCGCCCAGTTCTCGCATTTCCGTTTCAAAAACCGCGTTCTGCTGCGCCAGCACCTGAATCGTGTCCATCAGTGTGGTTATGACTTCGAAGCGGGGAACAAGCAGCTGCTTGATTTTGGCTCTGCCCAAAGCGCTCTTAAGCTTGGTGGAGAGACCAATGGTGTTCGCTTCTGAGGGAGGAAGAATCGAGTAACGTTTCTTTGATTCCAACTGATAGCAAATCACATAGAACGGAACGTAGAACAGCACCGCGTCCTTCAGTTCTGCTTCCTGTTTGACGCCGAGCTTCACAAAGTTTTCCATGCTTGCTTCTCTTAGCTTAGCGGTTCTGCCGAGTTGATCAAGAATCAGCTTGGTTTGTTGCTCCAAAGTATCTATTTCTTGCCTGTAAAGGAGGACCTGCGCGTCACGAGAAGATTCAAGCTCCAGCAAAGGCTGGCGCGCCTCTTTAGTCTTAGCCTCCAATTCAGATCTTAAATTGAAAATCTCGAGAGACTTCCGCTCTTCCAAATCTTTAAGCGCCTTTTCTGTATTCTTCAACTGATCATCGATTTCCGAAAGCTCCTTTTTGGTTTCACTGCCTTTTTCTTTCCACTTCTGTTCGCCAACAGAATCATCCTTTTCCGCGCAAGTCGTGGCTTCCAGTTTATAACGTTCGATTTTTGCAAGGGCTTGCTCTCTGGATTTTTCAAGTTTTACTTTTTCCTTTTGAACGGGGAGCCGCTGCCTCTCGAAAGACTTTGTCGAATCTATTATTTGATGGTCGTACTGTTCTTTGAGGCGATTAACTTTTGGAGCGACAAGCTCTTCCTGCGCGTTAATCTTAACATCGAATTCTTCCTTGGCGGCTTTGGCTTTGCCGCGCAGCACCTGGATGTAGTGGTTAGTTGCCTTGTTTATGAACTTCATACACCGATAGAGTCCGTCAACATCCCTTTTGAAGGAGGAGTGGAGACTCTCAAGTTCTTTTAGAATGGATGAGATTGTCAATTCTTCTATAGTTGGAGAAAGCAGCCCCACGTTTGCAGGCTGGTCTTCTATGACTGCTGCTTGGTGGCGGTAAGACTTAAACTCGCTCAAGAACTCCGGATCGCTTATTAAACCGTTTATCACAACCGCCTTTTCCGTCACTGGAGCCTGAAAATAGTTGATGTGATCAGAGAGGAAAGCCAGATGAGTTTCGCGCATTTTCGAGCCCCTTCTGAGGTTCTCACTGAAAGCGTTAACGTCTGGAATTACGGCGTACGGTAACGTGTACTTGGACCTGTTCAAGCCGTCGAAAATAAGGGTTGTTTCAGACCAAGGGAAAAGCCAAAGCGGATAGCCTATTTTGGCTATGAACACTATTTTTTCTTCAGGACGCCTTGAAAGTATGCCGCCGCCTTTTGCCTTTTCAAGTTCTGCCAGCGAGAAAACAGCCGCTACCTCCAAGTCGGCTGTGAAGGGTTCCTTTCGGTTTTCTGAAAGAGTGGAAAAAGGTAATAGAAACTGCTTGTACGCCGAGCCTATGCCTGACATGATGGTTCCCGAATATAATTGCAGGTGGTATCATTTTAAGATTTGTTATTAATTTATGATACCGCCGAGAAAAAGTCCGTAATCTTCTTTTGGAAAAGCGCGTTCTTCAAAAGCTCGCTCTGCAGTATCCACCGCCGCAACGGAATCTCAAACCTGCCACCAATGAACTTCAAGGACTCACCCAAACTGCTGAAAAGATGCGGCTTCTGCCGCATGGCGTTCCGCGCGTTCTCCCGCACTTGCCACACGCCCACAGGCATAATGTAGCCTGGACGAGCTTCACGCAACACAACCACCGTAGCTTGCCGCCTTTCCTTGACGAGTTGCTCGCAAACCGCTAACCGCGCCGAGTAGTAGCAGCCACCTATCTCCGCGTAAGTTGTCCGCCCACTGTTGCCTTCATAATCCGAGAATATGGCAGTGCTCCTACCATGCGGATTCCACACCGTGCCAGGGTACCACGCCTCCATGGACT
>CAZWPI010000025.1:0-16900 GCA_964636055.1 uncultured Candidatus Bathyarchaeia archaeon | reverse complement strand
AGCCCAATAGCCTTAAAGGAACGCTTAGGCGGCAAAAAAATTATAGGTGTTATGGCGAGCCTCCTTGGAGTGTTATTGATGACAACGAACCTGGATTTTGCTTCGCTCGGAACAGGCGACATAATGGGCGACTTCCTTGTCATCGGCGCAGGAATCCTTTGGGCTGTCTTCATTGTATACAATAAACCGCTGGTTGGAGGAAGTAGGAACATGGTTCAATCCATGACTTGGCTTTTGCTTTTTACAATGTTACCGTTGTTATTCACTGCGCCGTTTTCTGCAGAACCTTATACTAGCCTGCCGTGGCAGGCTTGGGCTGCCGTTCTTTACACTGCGGTTCTCTGCTGGGTGGTTCCTTATTATCTGTGGCTTAAAGGATTGAAGCTTATTTCACCCGTGACTTCCGCTATAGTTCTTTTGACTGAAATAATAATTGCCGTAACAATTTCCACCATTGCACTCGGTGAAGTCTTTACGATAGTCTCTGGAATAGGTGCAATTTTCATAATAATCGCTATCCTGCTAGTCTCGTAAGCAGATATTCACCAAAAACTCAATTGCTATTTCATTCTTAAGTTGTCAGTCCCAAATCTTCTTTTTATTAATCCTTAAATTCACATTTTGACCTCAAGCAAAGGCTGACACTGACCTATTGGCGTTCAATTTCAGTTTTTATCAACTAGAGGAAATTGAGTGTCTTTCCTGTTTTTTGTTCTAAATCAGTTCTGCCACTTTTTCACTTATTTTTTCAAGGAAATTTTTAACACTCTCGCACCTTTTACGATTTGATGGAGGAAATTGTGGTTCTTCAAAATCCACCTAAAAGCTACCGATGGAAATTGAGCTTTTTTGCGGGATTAAAAACTAATTAACATGTATGAATAAAGAAGGCATTCATGAAAGGGGGGGCAAAATGCCGTCTGAAGAAATTATTGATTTAAGAAGCGATACAGTCACCTTGCCTACTGAAGAAATGTTGGAGGCTATTCGGCACGCGGAACTGGGTGATGACGTTTTTGGGGAAGATCCTACAGTCAACAGACTTGAAAAACTGGCAGCTGAAATGATGAACAAGGAGGCAGCTCTTCTCGTTTCTAGCGGAACCCAAGCTAATTTGATCTCTTTAATGAGCAACACAAAACGCGGAGAACTAGTTATACTTGAATCTGAATCGCACATTTATTGGTATGAGGTGGGTGGCATCTCAATGATAGCTGGGCTACTGCCCTGGCCCTTGAAAAGCCATACTGGGGCGCTTGACCCGAAAGATGTGGAAGCCGCCATAAGACCTAAGAATATCCATTTTCCAGAACCTGCGCTTATATGTATCGAGAACACGCACAACAGGCATGGTGGAACAATCATAACACCCGAACAGATACGGGCAATATGCGAAGCTGCCAAGGCACATGGTCTGAAGCTTTACATGGATGGGGCACGGATTTTTAACGCCGCCGTCGCGCTAAATGTCGATGTTAAGGAATTAACTAATCATGTTGACAATTTGATGTTTTGCCTGTCTAAGAGTCTAAGCTGTCCAATCGGTTCGCTAGTTGTTGGCACTCAAGAATTCGTTGAGAAAGCTCGAAAACTAAGGAAAGTCTTGGGCGGTGGAATGCGACAAGCAGGCATAATTGCAGCGCCGGGCATTGTTGCCTTGGAAAAAATGATTGATAGGCTAAAAGAAGATCATAAAAACGCTAAGCGTTTAGCCGAGGGAATTGCAAAGATAGACGGAATCAATGTAGACTTAGCTCGTGTTCAGACAAATATGGTGTGTTTTGACATAAGTGGCTTGGGAATTGCAGATGATTTGTTCCTCTTGAAGCTGAAGAAAGAAGGCATTCTCACTTTGATGCTGGCCGAGAATATAGTACGGATGGTTACACACAGAGGAATTGAGAAAAACCATATAGAAAAAACGATAGCAGCAATTGAGAATATATCGAACGAGCTCCATGTCGGATTGAACTAATTTATCGTTGCTTGAATAATATTGATTTAAAAGTCTAATCTCTAGACCTCGGCTCCCCAAGTTTTCTGCGGGTTGCGTTTACACGCTCGTCAGTTTAGCTTGAAGTATATGCGTCTGTTGTTTTTGCCCTTGTTCTCAGTTTTGATAAGTTCGACTTTTCCGACCTCTCTTAGGTTTCTGACGTGGGTACCGCCGTCAGCCTGCCTGTCTACACCAACGATTTCGACGATTCTAAGAACCGGAAGGTCTGGCGGGAACGCAGTTGCCATCTTGACGACACCGGGGATTTTCATCGCTTCTTCTCGCGGCAACTCGTACCACTTCACAGGAACGTCAGTGCCGAATAACTCGTTCGCCTTCGCAAGGTACGCTTCCAAGAGAGCTTTGTCAAATTTCTCGAGGCTGAAGTCGAAGCGGACATGGTCTTCTTCAAGCTGGTTGCCTGTAATGAGTGCGCCTGTGCCTTTGTTGAGGAGAGCAGCGAGGACATGGGCAGCAGTGTGACTGCGCATGAGTTTGTACCTTCTTTCCCAGTTTAGGACGCAGTAGACGGCGTCGCCTGCTTGGAGACCAGCGTGGTCGACTTCATGGGAGATTTCGCCTGAAAACTTACCGACATAGACAACGTTATAGACCTCGTCGCCTTTGATTATCTTACCCGTGTCATGTGGTTGACCCCCACCTTTGGCATAGAAGATCGTTTGGTCTAAGGTCACATACTTCCCATCTTTGACAGAGACTACGGTAGCGCTGGCTTCTTTGAGGTAACTGTCGACTAAGAACAGTGCTTTGGTCATGAAGTGTCTCCTTGAAGACCCTGTTCTTCTTTCTGTAAAAAACTCTATATCAACTTTTGCGTATCCAGTGGACCAAACACAGCCGTAATTCAGTCCTCTCATACGAAATTGCGCGCGCTATGGGCTAAAATATGACAGAATGGAAACGACTGGGTCCAACCCCAAAAGAGGATGGAACTGGACTCGCCCCCATTTGGGTTCGGAACCAATGGCGGGCCCGACGGGAATTGAACCCGTGACCCCCGGATTAAAAGTCCGGTGCTCTGGCCTTGCTGAGCTACGGGCCCTCCGTGGAAGATTCGTTGCTCATAGGAGAAACAAGAAAGATGTTTTTTAGCGTTTCGATTCGACACTTAAGGTACGGGTTAACACGCGACTGGCGCCTTAGCAACGAAACCAAAATCACCGCATTTTCCACGCTTTGACACTTTACAAAAGGCGATGTAGTCTCCGAGAGCAGCAAGCACCAAATCAGCACATTTGGAGCCCAACGGTCGATCACTGCAGAAAACAACACCAACGCTTCTCTTAAGACTATTTAAAGCTTCTATATAAAGAAGCCAAAAAAGGCACTTTACTTTCAATTCCCTTTGCTTGGGATTTTTCCATGCATCTCACCAAACCAAAGGTCCATACTACTTGCAACATTTTCTGGGACAGGAATCGCTAAAATCAACCGAGATATACATAAACATCGAACACACCTTATTTGAAGCTGGCGCCAACGACCAATTTACAGTGCGGATTGCTGAGAAACCTGGAGAAATCAAAGAGCTGCTGGGTGTAGGCTTCGAGTACGTCACAGGGGAATATGATGATGGCGGAAAAATCTTCCGAAAACGAAAATAAGGTGTTTGCCGTGACTGTAACGAGACCATGCAAAAGCGGCCGAAATCACGGAAAAGCATGGAAAAGTGGCCGAGGTGAGGTAGCTTGGTAGCCTAGAGGCCTGTGGAGCCTTTTGCCTGGGTTCAAATCCCAGCTTCGGCCCCTCCCACAGCATTTGTACCCGAGGCGTAGGTTATTTTTTGTAGGCGACGTATATGTCTGCTTCAATCATTTTTGACTCGTTGTTGTAGAAGTGATGTATAAAGTAGATGTTTCCGCTGTTGTCCATTGATGATTCCCCTGCGAACTGCGAAAGGATAAGCTCGGGTTGCTGCCATTCGCCGTTCACTTTTAGCGACCTGTAGATGGCGGGAGACCCCATGTACGTTCGGGTAAACCACAACTCGTTCCCGTCCTGCGTCAGAAACGGCCAGCCCTCGTCGCCTGCGGTGTTGACTGCGCTGGATAAGGGAACGGGCTGCATCCACTCGTCCGAATGCAGAATCGGCGGATAGAAGTCGGTTTCAGGCGTCATTTTAACCGCGCCTGCGGGTATGGCGCTTTCTCTTGTTGGAAGCTCAGGGGTTTTCTGCGGCTGGTTAAGGTTTAAGTGTACAATGACTGCCACGACCACCACTATGAGGATGGCAATCAAAGCGAAAATTTTGGCTGAGGCTTTAGACGTTGGCATTTTTCACCCGTTAGGGTTCGCCTGTTTCCTTTAATATTTTGTTGATTGCCGATTTAGATTCCAAAGCACCTTCCAAAATTTGGTTATCACAAGACGACAGCAATGTTTAACTTCTCTATTCAGCCTATATTCTTATCCCACTGGCAAATCCATGCCGACGGACCCAACGGAAGCGGCAAGTCCCACAAAGCTTGCCTTGCTTGTGATGGCGGGTTTACCCAAACATGGGACACGGTGGGCGCGGGCACAATATCCCATGCTGAGAGAGCTTGGCTGAGAGGAGCGCACCGCTCCGCTGTGAGGTTAAGTGTTAGGTTACATGGGAAACAACTGCCCGCGACAAAAGCTAAAGCTGTTAACGGACTATATTTTTAAGTTTAACACCTACATTAAAGGTTAGAAAATCACTGCAAGCTGGAAAATCATCTTGGACATAGAAAAGAAAATCGAATTAATCTGCAAGCCCCCTACAGAAGAAGTCCTAACGCCCGAAGACTTAAGGCAGCTTTTGGAAACGGAAGAGCATCCTGTAGCCTACAACGGCTGGGAACCATCGGGCTTGGTGCACTTGGGAACAGGCGTGATCTGCGCTTACAAGATGAAGGACTTCACCGAGGCGGGCTTGCGCTTCAAGGCGTTTTTAGCCACATGGCACGGCTGGCTAAACAACAAGCTCGGCGGAGACCTGATGCTCATCAGGAAAGCAGCTGACCTTTTCCGCCACTCATGGATCGCGCTTGGCGTGCCCGCCGACAAGGTGGAGTTCGTCTATTCCGACAAGCTTTACGATGACATAGACTACTGGGCGAAAACCGTGAAAATCGCCAAAAACCTCACCATAGCCAGGACAAGGCGAACCTTGGAGATTGCTGGAAGAAAAGAAACCGACGCCCGCTACGTGTCGGATTTTCTGTACACGCCCATGCAAGTCGCCGACATATTCCACTTAGGCGTGAAGATTTGCCAGTTGGGCATGGACCAGCGGAAAGCCAACGTCGTCGCCCGAGAAATAGGCGAGAAACTGGGGTATTGGAAACCCGTCTGCGTTCACCACCACCTGCTGCAGGGGCTCGAGAAGCCAAGCGTGTGGCCGATTCCGAAAGGTCAAGAAAAAGAAGCCGTGGCTTCAGCCAAAATGTCCAAAAGCAAGCCGGAAACCTGCATCTTCATCTACGACACGCCCGCGGAGATAAAGCAGAAGATGACGAGGTCCTTCTGCCCCGAAAGGACCGTAGCGTTCAACCCCGTCATAGACATCTGCAAGCACATAATCTTCCGAGAAAAACCCGCTTTCACCATAGAGCGCCCAGCCAAATTCGGCGGCACCATAGAATTCCAAAGCTTCAACGAGCTTAAAACTGCTTACGCAGAGGGCAAACTTCACCCACAGGACCTCAAAAACGGTGTGGCAAAAGAGCTCGCCGAGATACTTGAGCCTGTAAGACGCTACTTCGCGGGCAACACGGAAGCCCAAGAATGCCTAGACACCGTTCGGAAAGCCAAGATAACAAGGTAAACCGCTTTGTCCACGCGGCTAAAAAAGAAAGAAGAAAAAATCCTCCACGTTCTTGAAGCGTTAGCGGAAGCGTCTGCAAAGGGAAAGCCCATAGTTGTGGAGGGGAAAAAGGACGTTGAAGCCCTTCGCGCCTCAGGCGTAGCCGGTACAGTGCTAACGGTTAAGACAGGCGGCAAATCCTTTCTGGACGCGGTTTCTGAAATAGAAAAGATGGGCGTGCCAGAGGTAATTCTGTTTTTGGATTTTGACAGACGAGGAAGAGAAGGAACAAAGCGTCTCAAACAGAGTCTGGAGCGAGTGAAGATAAAGCCCAACGTCAAGTTCTGGCGTGAGCTTGCAGGTTTGGTGGGAAAAGAAATCCAATGCGTGGAAAGCTTAACAGCCTACATGCGCACCTTACACGTGAAACTCAACTCTTCAACGAACTAAAACCATGGCACCCTTCGAAAACCCAAGGTTAAATATACCCTTTAAACCAAATTTCAACCTATTTAAAGGGGAGGGGGGTAGACTTGTGAGAGCAATAAGCGCTGTCTTGTGGTTTCTATCGATACATTTTGCGTGCCTTGTTGGGAAGAGATATAAAGCTGACATTGCCCGTATTAAGTGATAGAATGGAGAAAGTAAACCGTCACCAAACGACCCGCTTTCCCAACTTTTAACCTTTTTCATGTTAGATTTTCATTTCATTCACCAAAAACAAAATTGTTTCGGAACCGCACGAATGCCCTAAGCATATCGCTTCGTTTCACCTGGGAAGCGTGGACATCGGTGCGTTTCGTTTAGCCCAGCCACACGTTCGAACGCCATTTTTCACCAGATGAAATTTCATCTTGGGTGTTTGATATGATTTTGAGCAGTTCGCGTGCGCTTCTGATCGGTTCCTTTAGCATTTGAAGCGTGTAGAACGGTGCGATTATTCAGCATGGGAATTAAATTTAACTGTGCGCAATAAAATTTTATCTGTGAATAAAATTTAACCAAGGCGTTTAAGCAGAAAGCCTACGATTCAATGGCTCATACTCTGCAGACATAGGTAAGCATAAACAGACTCTGGCCAAGAAATGTTAGATAAGCAAATTTGAACCTTGAGAAGAACCTTTTTACCGCAGAAACAACACATTTCCTTTTTAGGAAAAACGAGCACATGAAAAAAACCATCATTTTAGTCTCTGCTCTCTTGTTCAGCTTGACTTTCCTTGTGGTTAGCAGCGCTCCTTTTAGCAATGCACAATCAGCAGGCAACGTAATAATCAACGCAGACGGCTCAGTAACGGGCACAAACAACATCCAGCAAACAGGCAGCACCTACAATTTAACAGGCAATATCTCAGGCAGCATACAAGTGGAAAAGAGTAATATCGTCATTAATGGTTCGGGTTATACGCTTAACGGGAACGGCAATTTTGGAATACTTTTGAATAATGCTATATACAATCCGACAATATCAGTTAGTAACGTAACAATTGAAAACTTATATATCACTCGTGTCGGTGACGGCATACTTTCCAATGGTGGAAGCAACTGCACATTGTATGACGATTACATAGAAGGTGGTCATGGGGGATCATGTGTTCTGCTTTCCGATTGTGAATATGATAACATTATATTCTGCTACATCAATGGTTCAATGTTTACACAGGGCATATCAATGAATAGTGGGTCAAGGTACAATACCATAACAGAAAATAACATTGTAGGAAGCGTATCTGTGTCTTCAAGCGTAACCGCAAACGTGGATAAGAATTATTGGAGCAGCTATTTGGCAAATTATCCAAACGCTACAGAGATAGACAACTCAGGAATATGGAATACGCCATACTTGTACTCATTTGTTGGCATCAGCACATATCTTTATGACAATCATCCGCTTGTTAAACCTGTAAACATTCCCTTAACAAGTTCTCATAGTACCGCATCTAGCGTTCCAGAGTTTCCATTATGGATAATTCTGCCTTTGCTTCTTTCATTGTTTTCTGTTGCTGTGATACTTAGGCATCGAAAAATCAGAAACCAAACTAAGTTGTGTTCCATACTTGGAACAATCTGTTCCAACAATAGAACTAAAAGCGGAATTAACGACCAAGTATCTTAGGAGCAAAGCAATGAAAAAAGTAATAGTAGCTATTGGAATCGCAATCCTTGTTCTTGGGATTCTATTAACCGCATTCACGTTTATTGCCATTCCTCAAAATAAAACTGAGGCATATCAAGTTCCAAAATCAACCGTACTTATAGACCGTTTTGGTCCTATACTCGATTTCAATCCAGTTCCAACAACAAATTGGGCAGATGGATTTACTTTTAGCGCAGGGGATTCATTGAATATTCAGGTCAACGTAAATTCCACTAAGGGTATTGACTTCTCCGTTAATGACGGAAGCAGCGGTGTAAACAGCAACGTTGGCTCAACTACCTACTTGTTTTATCCGAATGTAACCATGGTAAACACGGATTGGGTGGTTCCTAAGAATTCAAGCTATAACTTTGTTTTCAGTAGTTCAAGCACATTTGTTCCAAATGATGTACATTGGCAAATAGAGAAAGTATGGAATGAAACCGATTATAGAGATGTAACTGAAAACGTTCCTTTGATTCCCCTTGAACTCTCGTACGTTGGGGCAATTCTCTCTTTAGCTGGAATAGGCTTGCTGGTTTACCTCAAGAAACGCAAACACTAAGCAGGATAAGGCTGTTCACTTTCGCTTTCTAAACAACTTCACTCCGATCTCGTGCGGTTTCCGACATCTTTCGCTTTTATTCCTGAAATTTGATTTTAATGAAATAGAAGAAAACGTCAGCCCTTTCCACAAAGTGTAAGAGTCGTTCAGCTTTCATCTCCATAATGCGCGCTGCGGACGTCTCGAAGCGATGTGCTAGCAGATTGACCTAGTAGGTTGTAGTTAATAGCTACTTTGATTGTTGTCTAAGCCCAACAACATTACCGTCAGCGTCTTTAACCTGTGCAATCAACAATCCCCCGCCAACGTCTTTAACGTCTTGGACAATCTCAGCACCGACTTCGGTCATTGCTTGAAGGCTACTCTTAATATCCTTAACATCTGTATAAGCAATAGGCCCTACATTAGAGTTAGGGTCTAAGCCGACTTCTTGATCACCAACCCTATAACCTACATAATAGGCGCCTTCGACATAGGGCTCTACGTCTAGAAACTTTCCATAAAATGCTTTAGCTTTTTCTACATCCTTAACCGGATAGACTAGAAGTTTAATGTTACGTGCCATAATATGCCTCCTATTGAAATTAAGCGCGCGCTATATAATAATTTCGGGACAAACCAGCGTGCATGCGTCCCCATAAGCGCATCTATCATTAATAATTTTTTGGGGTTATTACTTAGATAAAGTATATTACCCTATGCTTTCTTAGGTGGGTGTTTGTTGGTGCGCCGAGGGAGAGGCTCGGAGGACAAGGGGTTCCCTTTTAAGGGATTGCTCCCGCATCAAGTTTCCCAAGACGCTTAACCGTCTTCTTCAAGAAAGAACATCGCTTTTGCAGGTAAAGTTTTGAAAAAACCACATCAACATATAGACAAAGTGTGTAAACAGCCACAACTGCAACAGAAACCAAAAAACAGGCTAAACCCGAAAATCAGCAGCAGAAACAACCTGAAAGAAGAAGATGTGCATAGCAACCAAACACAACTACTAACAGAAAAAAACAAAAACCACACACAGCACACCCACAAAAACCCAAACAACAACAAAAAAGGGCACGGCGTCTTGGACGTAACCCGCCTTTCGAGTTTAAACTTCTGAGGCATAACAGAAAACACCTTTTTCAGAGACCAGAAACCTTAAAGAGGATGAGCACCAATTCATAAAACAGATATATAATAATCGTCAATAATCTCGTGAACAGCGAGAACAAGCTCGCAATCATGCGATTAATCATAACATAAAAATTACCAAACTAGGAGGTTAACACTTACGGGGACATCCCAAACATTTACCATAAAGTATGTTATACAAGCCAGATTCGAAATTGACGGCGTCGTAGAAAAACCCGACGTTATAGGAGCAGTTTTTGGTCAAACCGAAGGACTATTCGGACCAGAACTAGACCTAAGAGAACTCCAGAAAACAGGCCGCATCGGAAGAATAGAAATCGATTTACACTCAAAAAACGACCGAACCACAGGCACCATAACCATCCCAACCAGCTTAGACCGCGTAAGCACAGCTTTGATTGCCGCCAGTATTGAAAGCATAAACCGTGTTGGTCCTTGTTCAGCCAAAGTTTCGTTGGACAAAATCGAAGACATCAGGGAAGCAAGGCGAAAGGTGATCATTGATCGTGCTAAAGAGATTCTTCACAAATGGAACATCGAGTCTATGCCTAACGTGGACGAAGTTTACAAACAAATTTCTAACACGGTGAAACTCGGCAAAGTCGAGAAATATGGGCCAGAAGAACTTCCTGCGGGACCAGCGCTTGAGAAGTCCAAAGAAATAATAGTTGTGGAAGGACGAGCAGACATAATAAACCTCATGCGTTGCGGAATCCAGAACACGGTTGCGCTTGAAGGCGCAAAAGTTCCAGAGTCCATAAAGAAGCTTACCAAAGAAAAAGAGGCTACAGCTCTCTTGGATGGTGACCGTGGAGGCGATTTAATTCTTAAGGAGCTTATACAGGTTACGAACATACGCTTTGTTGGTCGTGCACCCAGAGGCAAAGAGATTGAAGAGTGTAACTGCAACGAAATCTCTGAAGCCTTAGCAAGCCGAGTTCCAGTGGGCGAAGTTTACAAGCCAAAGAGAGAACGACCAAAGATTGAGGTTCCAAACGAGATCAGCCAAACAGCAAAGACGTTGCAGGGCACGCTTGAAGCGGTTCTTCTTGACGAGAAGCTTAAGCAGACAGAACGGTTGCCTGTGAGTCAGTTGGCTGAAAAACTGCAGCAGACAAGCGGTGTTGACACGATAGTCTTTGACGGCATAATAACTCAGAGAATAGTTGATGTGGCTGGAGAAAAGAACATAAAGCGAATCGTTGCCTCTCGAATTTCGGAGGCTGTAAAGCCAGCGTTGAACGTTGAGCTCATAACCTTCAAAGACGCCATACAAAGCTAATCTCTCCTGAAGTGCATGCGGCTGAAAAAGCTTTTTCAAGAAAAGGTCTTTTCACGACAGATCAGCAGGTTGCATTCAACACATCAGCCTGTTTCCTTTGGCTCTCTACATATTTTCTATGGCGCTGTCGCAGTAAACAATTGTATGGTTCCTCTTTCAGATACCATTTTGAAATGGTAATTCGTGCCATTTGAATACGCGTATAGTATTGAAATAGAAGCGCTATCTTTGGGCGGAATTAAGCCGTCTGTAGAATTCACTGTGAATGTCTGCTTTTGGTCGTTTATCCACACTTCGGTTATTACAGAAGACACCGTTCCATTGTTTTCAACAATTACGGAAATCGCGTTGCCGTTTGAGAATGTAACACTGGATACAGTTAGTTCTTCCACCTGAGGAATCTGAGAGGTTTTTCCAGCCCAAGCATCCACAACTACGCTGACTACGACCATGACGGAGATGAGCAAGATTGCTCCAACTAATAGGTGCATGTCCTTCTGATTTTTCTGGAAATTCCCCATTTCCTTCTTCATCTCGGCTTTGAAACAGCATAGGTTGCTGTTTTTTGGAACTTCTCATGTAGGCTTTTCTCGGGATAAAACCTAAAAAGTCTCGTTAAAAAACCTCCAAACAAGCAAAATGCATTAGTTGTTAAGCGATGAAACCTTAAACTCGTGTGCTCTCGCCTTTCTGATGAATTTTCTACGGAAAAAAGAACCGTCGAATATAAACATTCTCCCCTTACACCCGAAAAGTAAAGAACAACCAATTCTCCCACACGGGGCGAAAATTTTTGTCTCCCTCGCTTTTTTAGCCGTCTTACGCAACTCAGCTACGCCGAAAATAATCCAGTACCACAATCTCAGCACGGCACCGCGTTGTTGATGATGAGATGCCGCATGGACAGGCGAACGTCGTATTCGAAGTGGTTCACTTGCTTCTTCGAGGCTTCGAAGTACACTTGCAAGCTTTGCGGTTTCGCTTGACTTCTCGCAGTTGACCTTCAGCCCTTTGCACAGGCTTGCCGAAAAGCTAGAGCGAGGCAACTTCCAGCTTCACTAATGACGCGAAAAAACGCTTTTCTGATTTCCCAGCAACCTAGCCACAATTCAGCCTTGTCATAAGCATTTTTCGCGACTAATGTCTAAAAGCCAAAAGCAAGATTCACAAGTGCATCGCCTGCAACAGAATACGCTAGAAGCTCTTCAAGAAGCGAGATACTTTGGCGTGCTGGGCTTGGCGGAACTGATGTGTGAAATTTGTCTATAGCCCCTCTTTATATAGAATTAACCATGGTTTGAACTTCGGGGAGCCTGTGTTGCGCAATTTTAATATGCTCAGTTGGCCTATTGTATTGTGGGTGGTATTCGTGGGATGTGCTGGGCGGGTTTCTGCCTTCGCGGTTGTTGTGGTCTTGCTGGTTGGGCTGTGTTTAGCGGCGTTTTCGCAGTCTGATGTGCTTAGCGCTGTGAGTGCGTCGTCTACGTTGCCTGGTGATGTGGAGTTCGCAGGCGGCTCTGTCACTAATGATCCTTACGGTGCGTGGTATGGCTGGGTTAACGTTTCTGGGACTCAGGTTGTCAACTACGTTTTTTACTCGAACATTTCTAATTACCCGACTCCCACTGTCAATTTTGTGGGGCAGCGTTTCCTGTTAGCTGATGGTACCGAAGTGTTTGTGGCAAGCGCTTTTTTTGAGATGGAGGTTTACAGGGACCTGAATGGTGACGGCGTTCCGCAAGTTAACTTAACTTCAGAAGACAATGAACTCGTGTACTACATGTACATGAACATGAGTGACGGATGCAGCATAACGCCCATTCAGAAGACCGTGGATGGCGAGGTTCCGCATTACCTTTGGGGTTTCACATATGACAACGTCTACGCTTATCTCCAATATGCAACTCCGACAGGTAGAGGAAGAATCGCCGCCAGCGTGATATTCGACCATCTCACCGTGGATTATAATTTCAGCATTAAAGGAAACGTTACCAACTTAAAGACAAGTTTCGACATTGGAAAGGTAACAAGCTTGACGTCGCCAGATGACTCATCGTTCTCGCTAGACGGTTTAGGCTTGACCTTGCTTTTCACAACATCCACATACTCTACGAAACCGTATTCAACCTCCGTGGACGGTGAACCTTATAACTCGTCAACTGCAGCGGCTTCAGTCGTGGACATGCAAATTGCACAGGTCACCGTGGGCGATGAGAAAGCATACGACTTTGTTTTCGGCGGAAACTACACGCTCAACCGAGAAGCAAGCAACGAAACTCACTCGGCAAGCATAGAAACCTACCAGACGAAAACGGAGGCTGTGCCTGCTTCAAGCCTTCCAGTAAACGTTTACCAGCCAGCGGTGTGGCAGATAGGCTTTTTCAAGGACCTTCTGAACTTCACGGCTTTCTTCGGTGACTCGTCTTTTTCAGAATTCAACATGGACTACAATTCAAGCTCGCTGATTTATAGGATTTGTTTTCCAGTTTGGGATGGCATGCAGATTCAGCACGACCCAGTTTACGTGGGCTACATCTACAACAACGCTGAAATCCCAGAGTTCCCAGCCGCAATCGCCATAACCCTCTTAATTGTAGGCACGCTTTTGGTGCTTGTGCTGACGAAAAAGCACAGGCGAGCCTTCAATAAGACAAGTTGAGCTGGCATTTATTGGCTCTGCAAAGAGACTTCTCTGTAGTTTCTGCATAGAATTTCTATAAAACCCAAACCCAAGCCTTCTACAACACACACTAACACTCACAACCTCTCTCTTCTTTCCCTACTCTCCTACTAACCCTCTCTCTAAAAAAACACACACAAGATGTAAACAGACCTTTAGAAAGCGAAAATGACAAACGTTCATAAAGATTAAACGGATTTAGCAGAAAAATTTAAGAAAAGTTACTTGAATAATATTGCAGGTGTCATCTGAGGGGAATGCTGTGAAGAGAAATGAAGCGATAGCCTTACTAAAAGAAATCGCCGAAAGCAAACATTTTACTTTTAAATGGATTTCTTTGGTAAATGGAAAATCGGGTTGTGAGATACATATTAAACCTGAGCAGGGTGACCCAGCCAGTTTAAAGCCGATTTTTGAGAAACGCGGTTTAGAGTTGAAAGAAGTTGACGGAATTTTAGTCATTTATAGAGAGCATAGCGAATAGTCAGAGGTTACTATAAATTATCAGGAAACGTTTTGATTCACGAATTCTAAGGTTACGCGATTTAACGATTTCGTTAAGATGGTTGCGGTACTCTGCGTCAACTGAGTGTGATTTGATATACAAAGTGTAGCCTTCGCCTATATTATGGAAGATGCGGATTTCTGGGTGTTCCGCTGAGTCTTTAACAGGAATTGCTGAAACAACCCTTAACAATTCTACAGCTTCATCAAGGTTCATGTAATTTCGATATATAACGTATTAAGGGGCTGAATTTAATTTGTTGTGACTGTTAGATGACAGCAACAAACAACTTTTTGTTCAAACTGTTATGCTTACCCATGTCTGCGGAGTGTTGTTTTTATGGCGGTGGTTCTTTTACAGTTTTTTGTTTTTGGGCTTGTGCACTTCCGCTTGCAGCACACCCCACAGCTAGCGTGCATGGGTGTTCCGAGATTCCGTCAATGCAGCAACCTTTTACGTGTTGCGCTGAAGGAGCTCCATTACGTCTGGGTAATCTATGCCTAACGCTTTCGCTTTCTCTATCGTCGGCACTCCGTTCGGGGTCCACCCGCGCCGCTTGTAAACCGCGTCCTTCAGCTTCTCGTACTCCGCCTCACGGTACTTCCTCAGCGCAGCCATCTTTTCCTCAGTTGACTTGCCCTCTGGATCGATGCCGAGCTTTTCCTTGAGCTGCTTGTCGTAGCGTTCTCCGCGGCTCTCGTACTCCTCTTTTGTTACGGGACCAACAGCACGGTACGGCACCGTATCATATTCTCGTGTTCCGTAGCCCATGCGCAGGTTGAAGATGCGCTGGAAATTGTAGACTTTCTCGCTCATCAGTATTAAATCGTCCACGGTCACTTTCCTGCCTGTTACCGCGTAGAACAGTTTGGCGTAGTTTTCAACATGCCCCATCACTTTAGCGGGCTCTTTCGTCTGCTTGTTGCCTTCGGGAACAACATCGTTCCATGGAAGCTTGCACAAGCCGTTAAGCCCAAACCACGTGCGCCACATCGGAAACCAATGCAGATTCTCAGCTTTCTGCTCGAAAGTAGGCATCAGGTTGTGCACCATGTCAAGGAAAATCAGCCACGCCTCGTCATGCTGCGGACCCTTAAGCGTCAAGCCATACCCGCCCTGCTGCGCCAGAGACTCCTTAGTCACGTACTCCGAGAACTCCAAGCCCTTCGATTCCATGCCGATATCACGCATAATCTTCGCGTCTGCACCGTACTTCTCTGCAAACAGCTTTTTCATCTTCCGAATGCCTTGACCCACCACTGCACCGAAGCCTTCGCCGCGCGCCATCTGATGCACAAGCTCCAACGCCGCGTCCTTGTTGCCGAAGCACAATTCTAAGCCTCCTGTGGCTTTCTTGTCGATTAAGCCCATCTCGTAGCATTCCATTGCGAAGGCGGTTGCGGTTCCCACGCTGATCGTGTCCAAACCATAAATGTCACAATAATAATTCATCTCAATAACGTGGTCCACGTCGAAAATGCCGCAGTTGCTGCCCACACCCGCGACTGTCTCGTACTCAGGACCAGTCACGAAAACCCGCTGCCCCTTGTAAGGGCCAGTCTTAAGCTCAAAATCCTTCACCACATGAGCACACGACAATGAACAGCCCATCCAGCAGCCGTCAAACCCTGCATGGAACTTATTTCGGTACACTTCCCTGCCCAGCTTCTCCGCCTCAGGATGACAACCATACCTGAAATTGTTCACTGGCAACAGGTCAAAATTGTTCATTGCAGACACAAGCTGCGGAGAGCCAATAATCGACATCTCATTCTGTTTCGGGTCAAGCGCCCTTATCTCTCGGTTATACGCCGTGCCGACCTGCCTCACCAAATCAGCGTCAGCCGGACCATTACTCTCAAGAGTGATTTTTCCCGAATACTTAACCACGATAGCCTTTACCCTCTTATCGCGCAGCACCGTGCCTATGCCACCTCTGCCCGCCTGCTTGAACCTGTGAATGCGCCGCGCAGCGTCGTACCATGAAATGTTTAAGCACCCAATCAAAGTGTGCTCAGCACCAGGACCCGACGACACGACAGATATGCTAAGCGGATTGCTACCGCCGTACTTCTGCGCCATAGCCTCCGTAATCAAATGCGTTTCCGAAGGAAGCCCCCTGGCATCCTCAACTTGGACCTTGCAGGCGTCGCCGTCGATGAGTATAACCACTTCTGACGCTGGTTTGCCCTGCACTTCGAGGGCATCCCACCCCGCAAATTTCAGGTAAGGACCAAAGTAGCCGCCTACGTTAGAGTCCACAACAATGCCTGTTAAAGGCGAAATGGCTACCGCGATACTCTTTCCGCCACCAGGATAAACAGGAATACCACCCAAGGGACCTGCGGCTAAACACACCTCGTTCTCAGGGTCACTCCACTTTATAATTCGATCTTTAGGCAGCGCGTTCCACAGCAGCCAAACGTCGAAGCCGCGGCCACCCGTGAACGTTTCTTTCATTTTCTCCGAGACTGACCTGCTTTTGACTTTCATTTCTGAAAGGTTAACGTACAAAGTTCGGTTGTTGTAGCCTCCCTCAATTTTCTTAGGGGAGTACGTGAATTCGATTAACGCCATAATTTCACCTGTGTAGTATGGAACCTGAAAGGTGATAAACGTGGATAATAGGTTTTTCGATAGAACTTCTAATTTTTTAGTGAGTGAAAACTATTTACATACTCACCAATCTTATGTTAAGAGGCAGAAAAATGAAGATCATTCAAAAAAACCTCCGCCAAGGCTTCGTCAAGGTCGTGCCGAGCTCTGATGACGACCTTTGGCACCTGTACAACGTCGTCTACAAGGGCGACGAGG
>CAZWPI010000024.1:0-17777 GCA_964636055.1 uncultured Candidatus Bathyarchaeia archaeon | reverse complement strand
TTGAAAGCGGCAAGTTTGAACCAGATAGCATGCTACGCAGACTGTTGTCCTGATTGAAGCTAAACATATGCGTTTAGAGAAAGCGTTCATTCTGTCTGTTTGGCATGTTGAGCTACTGCGTTTTGAATTAGTTGACTCTTTTACTACTGTATTCTCCGCTTCTAGCTTTCTCATAAATCATTCAAGAGTCGTTGTCTATTGAAGTGATGGGGTCACCTGTGTTATTTAATTTCAAGCTTAGCTATGATGCCGTAATCTTTTTTTGTCCTCAAATCCTCAATCGCACTTTCGAATAGTTTATCAGTCCGACTAGGATATTCGTGAATTGAAAATTGTGTTTGTAGGGTTGATGGTTTTTGGATACAGTCTGTTCGTTAAGATGCCCTGTCTGCGGAACCCAAATAGACCCAAGTGACCCGTTAACAAGAATGCAGATAACGTATGATACCTTTGGAGGAAAAAAATATTGTTTCTGCAGCAAAAACTGCCGACAGCACTTTATAGAAGATCCTAGAATCGCTTATTTTTCCATGGAAATAGGCATAACCAAAGACATCCCAACTTACAGTGGCGGACTAGGTGTTTTGGCAGGCGACATAGTGAAAGCCAGTGCGGATTTAAAGTTGCAGATGGTGGCGTTAACGTTGGCGAGTAGGAAAGGATATTTCAGGCAGAAGCTTACGGAACGCGGAGAACAGCAGGAGTTCCCTGACGAGTGGGATCCGTCTAAATCTTTGTTCCTGATGCCTAAAAGGGCTGCAGTAACGATTGAAGGGCGTCAGGTGGAAGTTCAAGCTTGGCTGTACGAGTATCAAAGTCCCACTGGAGGGATGGTTCCGATACTTTTTTTGGACACTGATGTGGAGGGTAATGCGGCAGAGGACAGAGGAATCACGGATTATCTTTATGGCGGTGACAAGCGGTACAGGTTTAAGCAGGAGATTGTTCTCGGGATAGGCGGAGTGAAACTTCTCAAGGAACTGTCCTTCAAGGTTAAGAAGTATCATATGAATGAAGGGCATTCTGCACTGTTGACTTTTGAGTTGCTGCGAGAGAACAATATGGACGCTGAAAAGGTTCAGAACCTTTGCGTTTTTACGACTCACACTCCGATTGAGGCTGCGTTTGACCAGTTCTCGTATGACATGGTTGAAGAAGTGTTGGGCACGGAGTATTTGATGTCGACGGTGAAGCAATATGCTGGTCAGGATAACTTGAATATGACGTATTTGGCTTTGAATTTGAGCAAGTACGTGAATGGGGTTTCCAAGGCTCATATGGAGTATTCGAGGAAGCTGTTTCCAGGTCACTACATCAGGTCGGTGACTAACGGGGTTCACTCTTACACTTGGACTTGCCCGTTTTTCAGGGAGCTTTTTGACAGGTACATCCCTAGCTGGGCGAATGAGCCTATTCTGCTTGTTAGGGCTTTGGAGATTCCGAATCATGAGGTTTGGGCTGCTCACGTTAAGGCGAAAAAGAGTCTTATCGAGTTTGTTGAAAAAAACGCAGGGGTGAAGTTGGACCCTGAGGTATTGACGATAGGTTTTGCTAGAAGAGCTACAGGATACAAGAGGTCAACGTTGATTTTCTCTGATCTGCATAGGTTGCTGGATGTGAATAGGAAAGGGAAGATTCAGATGGTGTTCGCTGGGAAAGCGCATCCGAGAGACGTTGATGGTAAGCGGTTGATAAGGGCGATTTTCGATTTCGCGGATAAGCTGAAGGACCAGATTAAAATCGTGTATCTCGAAAACTATGACCTGGATATTGCAGCTCGGCTTACTTCAGGAGTTGATGTTTGGCTTAACACTCCTATTCCACCGATGGAGGCTTCTGGGACAAGCGGGATGAAAGCGGCTCACAACGGCGTGATAAACTTCAGCGTGCTGGATGGTTGGTGGGTTGAAGGATGCGTTGAGGGAGTTACTGGTTGGTCGATTGGTCCACATCCGAAAGAGTTTGTGACTGAAGAGGAAAGAAGAGAGGTTGAGCTTCATGACTTGTACAGTAAGCTGGAGTATTTGATTGCTCCGACTTTTTATGACCAGAGGGATGCGTGGATAACTTTGATGAAGAACTCGATTGGTAGGCTTGCACATTACTTCCAGATTCAGTGGGTTATGCGAAGGTACATCACGGAAGCTTACATCATATAGACTTCGTTGTTCTGTGTTCAGCTAAGATGCTTTCGATCAGGTGGCTTCTGTCGCGGTACTTTCCGCTTTGAACTTGCTCATCAATCCACTTCAGCAAATCCTGATCTACTGATGCGAAAAGACTCGCTTTGTTCTCTAAGTTTAAGCTGGCTATGATTATGTAGCCTTTCTCTATGAGCCAGTGGTGAAACTGCCATGTGGTGAATACGCAGGCTGTGCTGCATGTTCGCCTGATCTGCTCGTACTCTTCGGATTTTTCCGTTTGCATGTTCAATTCCATTTGCACAGGGCACTTCACGTCGTTGCAGAATTCTCTGCGTTTGTACTCTGTGAATCCTTCAATGGACATTTTTCATCATGGCTACTCTTCAGCTTTGGTTAATAAGCATTGTTTATGGTGCACGCAACGCGGTTATCCTACGAGCAATTGTTGCCAAAAGTGTTCGCGTTTGTTGGCGAATAATCCTACGAAAAGAGCAGCCATAAGTGCGTGTATCAGCAGAGAAGCGGTTTCTGCGCCACCTATGATTGGGACGATTGGGCTTGGTGTTTCATTTAGCGAAAGGAAAGGCCAGAAAACTGGGTTGTAGGCGTGGTTTGTAATGTCTAAGAGTACGTGGGAAATGCAGCCTAGAGCGCAGGAAAAAGCGAGAGCAGGGGATAATCGGCATTTTTCTTTAACCTTGAGCTTGTCGATTGGAAAGACAGCGCTCGTTAACTTGGGGTAGATTAGAACGGTGATTGCAATGGCGAGTGCGGTGCCAAGCGTCAAAGCGCCAAGTAGGCTGTGCAGCAGCAAATGGTTTGGAACGCTGTTTCCGAACAGCAGGACCATGAAGGGGATTTCAAGGTCTGGCAGCATCGAACCCACAACAAGCGCTGGGAGGCTAAGGTTTCCTCCAAGTTTGTAGAGGATGTAAGCAACTGGATAATGGAAAAGCGTAATGGGCAAGCGTTTCCCCACATCCTTGCCGTAAGTTTAGAAACGCTTTCCATAAATGGCTTGTGACCAAAAACAAGTGCTATAAGGATTGTCTGGACACACGATGAACTGTTGTGTGATTTTTTGTCTATACCCCCTCTATAAATAGATTAAACCTGTGCTTGGACTGCTGCGGGCTAAGTGCTTGGGACAGTCTATAGCCCCCTTATACAAAGGAACTATGTATAGTCCTGAGAGAAGCGACGCGGATAGCCCCTCTACTGGTTTCTGCAATAAACCTCTATTAGCATCCAAATATGCTGGTTCGGCTGTTGCTGCTCTGCGGAGACTCTCGTATTTATGTAAAAGCAGCTTTAAACAGCGGTCTTTTGAGGGGTTATCGATTTTGTCGTTATAGCCGTTCAGCTGTAGGGCTGAGGCAAGTGTGTGCAAAAGCGCCGTATAAAACAAAGGTAGTTTCCGTCAAATCTGTGGAATTACCTTCCGATTCACGCGAAGCATGGATATTATACTTTAACTCATACTCTGCAGACATAGGTAAGCGAAAGCGGCAAACCCCAATTTGAAAAAGATGAAATGGAAAATGCAGTTTTTGTTGTTCTTTATGCGGAACAGACTGTTCTTCAGGGAGAGTTAATAGAAACTTGTTCATATTGCCTATCTTGTGAAGGACGTATGCACAAAACTGAACCTTGCATCGTCTTAATTCTCATAATACTAACTATTTTAAGTGTAGCCAATGTTCCGTTTGCCAAATCCCAATCTACAGTAGACCTCATTAACATTAATGCTGATGGAACCATAGACCCTTCAACCGTGCCAATTCAGCGTAACGGGAATTTTTACACTTTGACAGGTAACATTTCAGGAGGCATAGCTGTTCACAAAAGTAATATCCTGATTGATGGCGCTGGTTACACGCTTCAAGGCAATGGTGGTACAGGAATAGACCTACAAAATAACGTTAGCCAAGTCCCGTCATCACGTGAGATTTGGAATGTGACAATTAAGAACCTGCGAATAATTAATTTCAATTTCAGTGTAAAGACCAATGGTGGTGGCAACAACACTTTCTATAACGATTACATTGCAAACACGATAAGCGGTATTAGAGGGGGTATCTTTCTTTGGGGTTGCGGTGGCAATAACATTACTCGGTGCACCATCTGTGGGGAACCTGCAATCTTTATGGATTTTGTTTCAAGTGGTAATACCGTAACAGAAAACAATCTTTCTGGGGGTGTCTGGGTACAGCTAAGCGGAAATGAAACAGTTGATAGAAATTATTGGAGCGACTATTTAACAAAGTATCCGAATGCTACGGAAGTAGATTCTTCAGGAATAGGCAATACACCATATGTTTTCGATTCATTTGGTCTCGTAAGCGGCATACTTCAAGACAATCACCCGTTAATGACCCCCGTTTCAATAACAGTCCCAGAGTTTCTATCATGGATAACTCTGCCACTATTCATGATTGCCACACTATTAATAGCGGTGGTCTATTTCAAGAAACGCAAACACTAAGCAGGAATGATTGTTCACTTTCGCTTTCTAAACAATTTATGACGCATGGACAGCGATAATCTGTTATCTCTGCCTCGCGTGGAAGAATAGAAAAATTGCCGAGTTTTTCAGCTTGTAGGATGAATGGGTAGCACGGTTTTTTGGTGCATTTCGTTCAGCACTTCCGCGAATGCCAAGTAAACGGCGCTTAATCCGCAGATTACGCCTTCGTAGCCGGCGATTGTGCCTATAGTCAAGTCTCCAATTACCGCCGCGTTTCCCGTTAACTCTCTCGCTGTCAAGAGGAAGAACAGAACCGTCAAGCTGGCGAAAACGAATTGAAGGGCTCGGTTTGTCTTAAGCGTCCCAAAGAACATTGCAAATGTGAATAGTCCCCACATGAAGAAGTACGCTGCCATGGCGGTCTCTGTTGGAGCGCTTATGCCAGTGAAAGAGAAGCTTGGCAGGACAAGCAGCGCCACAAGCGACCACCAGAAAAGCCCGTATGACGTGAACGCGACCGTGCCGAACGTGTTGCCCCTCTTGAACTCCATCGCCCCCACGATTACCTGCGCTAGCCCGCCGTAGGCTAAGCCCATTGCAAGAATCATGGTGTCAATAGGGAAGAAGCCCGCGTTGTGCAGGTTAAGCAAAACAGTGGTTAGTCCGAAACCCAGCAGCCCAAGCGGGGCAGGATTAGCCAATTTCTCACTCATATTCTCACGTCTCAGTCGGTTAGGAACTGGCTTTGAACGGCTTTGCATATTAATTTTTTGTGTAATTCAGGGTCTTTTAGCCAAGGGCTTATGTGATTAAACTTCTCTAACTTGCACCGTTAAGGGGCATCTCTCGGTTTCAATTTAGCGACAATCAGCTTGAGCCAACCGCCGAGTTTATCTCTACCCGCCCATAAAAGTCCAGATATCAAAAACATATACCCCAAATGCTGAACGCCCACTCCAACACTATACCAGTCAATTGGTGTATAATTAAAAAAGAAGTAGCCCGCATTTACCCCCGGCGCCACTCTGAACAGAAAAGAAGGCCATAGGGACAGCAAATGCGCAAAACGCAAGTTAAAAAGCATCGCCGCCGCTGGCAAAAGCAGCCCAATCAAAACGACAGAAAAGAAAAGTAACTTGTTCAGTTTCATCTTTGATTTTGCAGATTTAAACAGTAAAAGGCATCTGCCAGGTAATAACGCTGCTAGCAAACTGAAGAAGGGCAAGGACTGATAATCATATTTGATGGCGTTTTGATAGGGTGATACCAGATTTAGCCCCGCCCCCAAAAAAGTGTTTACGCTTACAACAGTAACAATAGTTGCCAACCAAATCAAATCAAAAACAAGGATTTTCTTTGAAAAAAGGTTTCTGCGCAAAAAGCAAATGAGCAAGGACAAGACTGCTGCACCCATGAAATACCAGCCCAAACCATAATTCAGAAGAAAATTGGAAACAAAAAAGTACGAAGGAACAACACCGCTGGCATTAAAATGACTAAAATCCTCATGGTGAAAAACTGAAAGCAGCCCTTGCCCTGAAATAACTTGGTACCATAAGAAAGAGAATAACAGCACTGGTAAGAGGAATGCTATTAACAAACTGAATGTGCGTCTTAGGTTTTTCGGTCGATAATAAACGGAGAACAACAGAAGTGGAATCAACGTAAATACAGCGAACAATTTTGTCAGAAAAGCGGCGGCGAAAAGAGTACCTGAGACCATGAAAAGCTTAGCCGAAGCTTTGCGAATAGCGAATAACCCGACAAATAGGGAAAACAGGCTGAAAAACAGACACTGCGCATCGATGAGGAAGCTTCTCGAAAGTACAAGCTGCCACGGGGTTGAAGCAAAGAGCGCAGCCGCAAGCAAGCCTGTTGTTTTGCCATACAGAACCTTGCCGATTTTGTACACTAAGACAATGCATCCAAGTCCAAATAACATTACTAAGGTTACGCCCGTGTCGATTGATAAGCCAAAGATTTTGAAGACCAGTGCTTCAATGTAGAAGCCTAAAGGTGGCTGGTTAATCATGTTGCCAAAAGTAATCACGTAGGGCATGCCCCATTTTATCACCCCCGATGCAGCTTCGTATTCCCATTGTGTATCTCCATTTTGCAAAGGACCCAGTGTAACCGAAAACAACGTAATCCCGATTAGAATGCCTAACAGAGGATAATTTTCACTCAGTAGTTTCCTTATGCGGTCCGTTGCCAAGCACATACCTAATATTCATTAGAGAGCGTTTTTAAAATAAACTTTTTACATTTTGGTTAACTGGCTGTTAGCTTTGAAAAAAAGCCCCTTTGGTTAACGTGGATTAGTCTTTGTCCATGCGAGATCCTGTAGACTTATTGCCATTTCCAGATTTTTCTGCCATAGAAAATCTCCGGCAAGATAAGCAAGCCAGAAAAAGAGATTGGCACAACAAGAAGCCAGTCTGTTATGCCTATAGGCAGGGCTCCAAACAAGCCAGTGTAAGGTATTACGACTGTCAACAGAGCCGACAAGACCACAGCCCCAAGCAAGAACTTGTTTGATCGGAACCCAACTTTGAATACACCATGCTTTTCTGAACGGCAATTCCAAACTATAACCAGTTCCTGCAAAGTAGCCTGCACAAACGCCATCGCCTGTGCCTCACCAAGGGGGCGTCCCCACACGTAGTATGCCAAATAAAACACTACGCCAGTGCCCAAAAACTGCGTTACAAAGGTTACCAAAATCGAAGCTATCCTTCCGTGCAATACGCCCTCCTTTGGGTCGCGTGGAGGACGCTTCATGACATCCTTTTCTGGCGGGTCCATAGTCAATGCGAGGGCGGGTCCTCCATCTGTAACTAGGTTTATGAACAGGATCATGCCTGCGGTTAGAGGCAGTTCCAAACCTAAAAGAGCAAACGTGCCGATAACAAGTAATTCGTCAAAATTGGAGCGCATCAGGAAGAACGAGAACTTTCGTATGTTGTCGTATATGCTTCTTCCGCCTTCAACGGCGTTGACTATGGTTGCAAAGTTGTCGTCAGCCAGCACCATGTCCGCAGCTTCTCTTGTTACATCAGTGCCAGTTATTCCCATTGCCACGCCAATGTCTGCTTGCTTAAGCGCTGGCGCATCGTTTACGCCGTCGCCTGTCATAGCAACTATTTCGCCTTTCTTTTTCAACGCCTGCACTATTCGAAGTTTATGCTCTGGCGACACTCGCGCATACACCGACACGCCTTTTACCATTTTTTCGAAGTCTTCATCGCTTAAATTGTCAAGTTCAGCGCCCGTTAGAACGGTATCGCTGTGGATCATTTCCAACTCTTTGGCTATCGCAACCGCGGTTAACTTGTGATCGCCAGTTATCATAACAGTTTTTATGCCTGCTTCTCGGCATCTTAAGTTGGCTTCTTTTGCCTCATCTCGTGGAGGGTCTATCATGCCTGTTAAGCCCAAAAAGACCAGATTGTTTTCGTAGCTTTCATCATCGCCCTTTTCGGGGGCGCTGCCAGGCAAATCCTTATAGGCTATGCCGAGCACGCGGAGGGCGTCATTCGCCATTTCCGCGTTGACTTCTAAAATGGCTTTTCTGTCGTTGTCCGAGAGGTTCTTAACCTTGCCATCTTGGAAGATGTGAGTGCTGCGTTCCAAAACAATTTCAGGAGCTCCTTTCACGTAAGCGGTAAACGCTTTTTCTGACGTTTTGTAGACGGTTGTCATGAGTTTTCTTTCAGATGTGAAAGGCACTTCATGAATGCGCGGAGTCATATAGTCCTCATCTTTCTTTGATATCCCTGCCTTAGCTGCCGCGACTAGAAGTGCGCCTTCCGTGGTGTCTCCAATCACGGTTTTGCCGTCATAATGAGCGTTCGTATTTAACGCGCCAGCTTTCAGCAATAAAGCAAGTTCAGGGTTTTCTTTCAAGTCGACAAGGTCATCGTTTTCCAGAAATCCACCTTTCGCTTCGTAACCAGTTCCTGTCACATCCACAATCTTGCCGTTGACGTAGATTTTCCTAACAGTCATTTCACCCTTTGTCAAGGTGCCCGTTTTATCAGAGCAAATATACGTTGTAGCGCCCAAAGTTTCCGCTGAGGAAAGCTTACGTATAATCGCGTTGCGTTTAGCGAGTTCTCTAGCGCCCAGCGCAAGCGACACGGTTACCACGGCTGGCAATCCTTCTGGTACAGCTGAAACGGCAAGTGCAATCGACGTTTCAAACGCGTTTATTATGTTTGCAAGAGCAGTAAGGCCGTTGGTTACTCCGAGAATAAAGATTTCGTATAATTCGAGAATCAAAATAACGGCAACTATGGCGATAATTATTATTCCCAGTTTTTTGGCGAAACTTTCAAGCTTCTGCTTGAGAGGAGTTTCATCCACCTCCATGGTTTGGACCATTTCCGCGATTTTTCCGAATTCCGTGTTCATGCCAGTAGAGGTAACTACGGCTTTGCCTCTACCATAATTTATGTGAGTAGCCATGAAAACAGAATTTTTCCTATCCGCAACAGGCGTTTTCTCACCAACAACGCCCAAACCCTTGTCAACAGCGGTTGACTCACCCGTCAAAACAGCTTCATCAGCCTTCAAATCCACAACTTCTAAGAGCCGCCCATCAGCGGGAACCCTGTCACCTGCTTCAAGAAGAACTATTTCTCCAGGCACAATTTCGCGGGCAGGTATGACCGCTTCACTGCCGTCTCTAAGTACACGCGCCTTAGGCGCCGTCAGCTTCTTCATGGCGTCCATGGCTCTTTCTGACCGATACTCCTGAATAAACCCGACAACAGAGTTGAGAATTACAATGACGGCGATGGTGGCAGCGTCAACAATTTCGCCGACTAAAAAGGAAATTGCCGTGGCTACCAGAAGCATTATCACGAAAACATCCTTAAACTGCCCGAGAAAAATCTGAAGCGGAGTGATCCTTTTTCTTTCCTTTAACTCGTTGTACCCAAACTCCGTTACCCTACGCTCTGCTTCTTCGCGGTTTAACCCTTTTGGGTCAGCCTTTAAATCGGCTAAGACTTCTTTAGTTTCTTTACTGTACCACTCTGCGGCCATACCAACAACCTGTTGTCGTCAATTCAATTTTTGTTCTGATATAGGCGTTTTATGCCTATCGGTGTCGAGTAAGTATTAGCTTCTTTATTTCAGCGAAATAGTTATAATATTTTCCTTTTTAACCGCATAAAAACAAAGGCTAATAAACAACTTCATACAATTTCCCACTTCAATTTACGGCAGAGACAAAACTGAAAAATGGCAAGGTTAAAAAAATGTTTGGAACGTTTGAACCATGGTTAATAGCACCAATATCCGCAGTAATCTCCATCCTGATAGGCTTATACTTCTATCGTTACATCGAAAAACAAGACAGCGGAAGCGAAAAAATGCGTGAAATCTCAGACGCCATCAGAAGCGGCGCCAATGCCTTCATAAAAAGAGAATACAGGACGCTGGCAATCTTTGTGGGTGTCGTAAGCGTATTACTGGTGATTTTTCTTCCGTCACCCATCTGGATGGGCGACCCGATCAGAAACGTTGTGGTAACGGTAGCGTACATCTTCGGTTCAGCATGCTCTGCCTTGGCAGGGTACTTGGGCTTAACTGTGGCTACAAAAGCAAACGCGAAAGTGGCTCAAGGAGCAAAAGAAGGCTTGAACAGGGCTTTTCCAATAGGCTTCCGCGGAGGCGCAGTGATGGGGTTAGCCGTAGTCGGCGTCGGCTTACTCGGCATAAGCGTAGTCTACGCGATTGTCGGCTTATCTCCCGCTGAAGAAGTTCCAGCAGTGTTAGCGTACAGTTTCGGAGCAAGCTCTCTTGCCCTGTTTGCCAAAGCCGGTGGCGGCATATACACCAAAACCGCCGACATAAGCGCAGACCTCGTCGGCAAAGTAGAGCTTGACTTGCCGGAAGATGACCCGAGAAACCCAGCAGTCATCGCGGATAACGTAGGCGACAACGTAGGCGATGTTGCAGGCATGGGCGCTGACCTCTTCGACTCTTACGTCGCAAGCATCGTAGCCACCATGATACTGGGAGCAGCCCTCGCAATCGGCGGAAGCATCGTTTACTTGGAAATTCCGTTGGTGTTCGCTGGCGCAGGCATATTCGCCTCGATAATAGGCGCGTTGATGGTCAGAATCGGCAAGACAGGCAACCCAGGAAACGCGCTAAACGCCGGCACCTACGTAACATGCATAATCTTTGGCGGATTAACAGCAGTGGCAACCTACCTCATGGGCTATCCCTGGCAAATCTGGGGCGCCGCCGCCGTAGGCTTAATCGCAGGAGTGATAATCGGCGTAACGACGGACTATTTCACCTCCGAGGACAAGGCGCCTGTAATAAAGACAGCTGAAGCCTCCAAGAGCGGTCCCGCAATCAACATAATCACCGGCTTCTCATACGGTCTGCGAAGCATAATTTTGCCGCTAATAGGAATTGGTATAGCCGCAGCAGTAGCCTACAAACTTGTTTCAACTCTAGGTGTAGGTGCAGCCGATGCGGTAGCTTTCGGTGTCTTCGGTATCTCCATGGCTGCAGTCGGCATGCTCTCAATCGTAGGCTTAACGGTTTCGAACGACGCATACGGCCCAATAGTCGACAACGCGAAAGGCGTAGCAGAACAGTCAGGACTCAGCGAAGAAGTCATCGCCATAACGGACAAGCTTGACGCGGCAGGAAACACCGCGAAAGCGATAACGAAAGGGTTTGCGATCGGAGCCGCAGGCTTGACAGTGATTTCGCTGTTAGCCGCTTTTCAGGAGATAGCCTCAAAGGCTGGGCACGCCGCGGTCTTCGACATCATGGACCCCCTAGTTTTGATGGGAGCACTCATAGGCGTAGCGATCCCCGCCGTATTTTCCGCGATGCTAATGCTAGGGGTAGGCAAAAACGCAGAAAGAATGATCACTGAAATTAGAAGGCAGTTCAAAGAAATCCCAGGCTTGAAAGAAGGCAAACCAGGAGTTAAGCCGGACTATGCACGATGCGTTGACATCGCCACAGTAGGCGCAATTCGCGAGTTGATGCCCGCTAGCGTCGTCATAATAGTCGCTACGCTAATTGTAGGCTTCGTCGGTGGAATCAACGCGTTAGGCGGTTTCTTGGCAGGCGCAATCTTGTCGAGCTTGTTGCTGGCGCTGCTTATGTCAAACGCTGGCGGCTTATGGGATAACGCCAAGAAGCTGATTGAGACTGGCGTTCACGGCGGAAAAGGATCCGACGCGCACAAAGCGGCGGTGGTTGGAGACACGGTCGGCGACCCATTCAAGGACACGGCTGGACCATCGCTGAACACGATGATCACGGTGATGTCGCTTGTGGCCTCATTATTCGCTGCGCTAATCGTCCAGTACAACCTACTGGGCATGTTAGGCCTATAGCGTCTCCATTTTCTTTTTTTGTGGCGAGTTTTAAATGCAAGTATCTGACCCTTTCAATATGAAATACGGGAATTACTGTCAAAAGTTTTAACTAAGTATCGAGTTGTCAAGAGCAAAGAAGGCTGAAAGAAATGGCTGAGGAAGACCAGACGATTTCTTTGCCCGATGGAAGGCAGTTAGGATACTTAATCGTGGGCGAAGGCAAGCCCATCTTTTATTTCCACGGCACTGCGAGCAGCCGGCTGGAAGCGCTACTCCTAAAAGAGCTTGCACGTAAAAAGCGCCTTCAGGTAATCGGTATCGACCGCCCAGGATATGGGCTGTCAACCTTCGCTCCCAGAAAAAGCCTGAGGGATTTCAACGCAGACATCAACTATTTGGCTGATCATCTGGGCGTTGACAGATTTGCCCTTCTGGGCTGGTCAGGCGGCGGCCCATACGTGCTCACTTACCTCGCGTTTTTTCAGGAACGCGTAACCCACGCAGTCATTGCTGGTTCGCCGGCTCTGCCTTTCGATGTTGCAACCGCGCACAACAACTCTCTCGCACGTTTTGCCATGAAATTCCCTGCCATTGGGATGTTGGCTTTGAAGAGACTCAGAGCACAAGTTTTAAACGCGAACAAGGATGTCGAGGCGTTTTTGCAGTCTAAGAACGGAAAAAGTATGCTGAGAAACTTGCCTAAAGAGGACGCCAAGTTCTTCGCAGATAAAGCCTGGCTGACGTTAATGTACCGCTCGATGGCGGAAGCCTTTCGTCAAGGGGACGATGGCGTTAGGGCTGTGTTTCAGGAACATCAGCTTTTCATGAAGACGTGGCCTGGGCCTGTGTCGAAGATTCCTCTGGGCAAAGTTGATGTTTGGCAAGGCACCGACGACAAAACCTGTCGAGTTGACAATGCTTACAGGATTGCTGAGGCTGTTCCAGGAGCACATTTAGAGATATTCGCTGGCAAAGGGCACTGCGTCATGTTTGACAACATAGAAAAACTTGGCGTACTCGTTGCCTGATGGATGAAGCACGCTTTTCTGTTTACAGGTTTAGGGCGATTAGCACGGGCAGCAGCGTGATTGAAACGATGTTGAGAAGTTTTATCAGAATGTGAAGAGACGGACCGGCAGTGTCTTTCAACGGGTCTCCGAAAACGTCTCCTGTAACAGCCGCTTCGTGCGCCTTTGTGCCTTTTCCGCCAAACGCCCCGCTTTCGATGTACTTCTTTGAGTTGTCTAGTGCTCCGCCTGTGTTAAACATGAAAGTGGCTAGTAATGCTCCCATGATTGTGGCTGAAAGCAAGAAAGCAGCGAGAGGCCAGATGCCGAGGGTGAAGCCGACGATTATTGGTGTGATTAAACCAAGCAGCGTGGGCGCAATCATTTCTTTCAGGGAATTCCTCGTGCTGACGTCAACGCATCTAGCGTAGTCAGGTTGTGCTTTGCCCTCAAGTAATCCCGGTATCTCGTCGAATTGCCTTCTGACCTCACTGACCATCTGGCCTGATGTCTTGCCTACCGCGAGCAGGGCCATAGCTGAAAAGATGAAGGGAATCGTTGCGCCAATCATCAAACCCACGATAATCAGCGGGTTCGCTAGGTCAAGATATTGTGCAACAACATCAATGGAGGTGGGAAGACTGCCTGTCTGTATTCTGAAAGCCTCTGAGATGAAAGCGAAGAGCAACGCGACACTGGTCATGACCGCCGCAGTCATAGAGAAACCTTTGGTTATCGCTTTTGTCACGTTTCCACACGCATCCAGTTCATCCAATTGCTCGTCAACATCTTTTTCCAACCCAGCCATCTGAGCGATTCCGCTAGCGTTATCCACAATTGGACCGAACGTGTCTGAAGACATGATCACGCCAGTCATCTCAATTAAGCCCAACGCAGCCGCAATAATACCATAGACGCCCAAAAGACCGCCACCAAAAATGAAGTACGTAAACGTCGCCACTACCCCCAAGAAAATTATCGGTATTGCAGCGCTCATCATGCCATAAGAAACTCCCGTCATAATGGATATCGCCGCGCCGCTCTGAGCAGAACGCGCCATATTCTTTACGGGCGTGTATTTTATTCCGGTAAAATACTGAACCACCAAATACACCGTTACCGTGAACACCAGACCAAGCGACAAGCAATAAAAGAACCGTATATCATTCATCATCAATGTTGAGATGAAGTAGAACCCAACAATTGACACGGCGCCAGCGATGAACAAGCTGATGTTGAGGGATGTGATGTTGTTTTTAACCCAGCGTCTTATTGAGGAAAGCCCAATTAAGGTAACAATGACCCCGAATCCCCACGTAACCAACGGAAACAATATAACTTTCCATCCTAAATTAAAGGGTGGTCCAACAAAGACTAAACCCAAAATCATCATCGCAATCAAGTTATCTGAACTCGATTCGAAAAGGTCAGCGCCTCTTCCCGCGCAGTCACCCACGTTGTCTCCAACCAAATCCGCGATGACTGCTGGGTTTCTCGGGTCATCTTCAGGTATCTTCGTCTCAAGTTTTCCAACCAAATCCGCTCCTACATCTGCCGCCTTTGTGTAAATTCCCCCTCCAAGCTGGGCGAACAAGGCGGCAAGACTTGCTCCAAACCCAAAACCGACCAAAAGATGAACTGCATTCCCATTTGAGGGGCCTACGCCGAAAAGGAAGTATAGCAAGATTATACCCAAAAGATTAATGCTTACTGTAGCCAATCCCATTACCCCTCCTCCTCGGAATGCAAGCTGGAGCGCTTTTCCCGCAGAAGATCGAGCAGCATTAACGGTCCGCACATTTGCCCTAACAGCGGCGTTCATACCTATTACCATCGCTAAAACCGATAGACAGGCTCCCAACACAAACCCGACACTTATCTCCCAGCCTAACAAGATGAAAAGCACGGCGGCTAAAGCAATTATAAAATAGGCTATGGTTCTGATCTCTCTTTTTATAAACGCTTGGGCGCCTTCCTGAATGTAGCCAGCTATCCGCCTCATATCAGGCGTACCTGCTTTTTCTCTGGTGACTAGCTTGTAAAGAACCGCCAAAGAAAGCACTCCCAAGGTCCCTGTTACTATGGGAATCAAAAGCAACTCGTTGTTTATCGTATTAAATCACTTCGGTCCAATGAAATATTGGAACAGTGTTTGATTCGTGATTGATAAAGCTTACGTTCGCATTCAAGGTTTTAGAAACTTTGTTGTGCTTAATTCGGACGGTAAATTTTTGCAGAAAGTTGTGCTCCGAGATTCGAACCCAAGTCCACGGCTCAAGAGGCTGGGTTAAATCGTTTCCATGCTTACGCTTCACTTTTACTCTCCCCTACCACCTGTGCTGGAAAATCGTTTCTGTGATAGCTTAATAGTTGCTGCTGTATGTATCGCCTTTTCATAAAAATAATCTGAACTATCCACAAGGGAACACGCAAGTTGTTCATCTGTAACCTTAGTGTTTGGGTTAAGGGCTGTGTGTTATTTTTGTTTTGGGTAGAGCAACTCTCGGTATTCTGGGTTTGCTTCACCGTATTCGGCTTCTATGGCTCTGCTTGTTCTTCGCCAGTCCTCCAGGATCGTGGGCCACATCTCGTTAGTTACCACGCGTGTTGTCACGTATTCTTTCATCGGCTTTTCTCGCTTTATCAACCGTTTGCGCCAGTCTATGCTGATGAGTCCCGTGCGCCTTAAATGGTGAAGGTTCTGCACCACCTCTTCCGCGGTGAACGGGTAATCCATGCTTCTCGCCAAGTCGTCAAGCAGGGAACTGACTGATATTTCGTCTTCAACGCGGAGGCACACAACTGCCACGATGTCTTGGACAAGCCGAGTTGTTCTGCTGAGGTAGAGGGCTGCACGCCTCTTCGGAATCAAAACCTGCTCCAATCGGTATGCGTGCCGTGCGTAGAACCAGTTTTTGACAGCTTCAGCCAGCAACAGGTAAGCGATTACAAGCGCCGCCAAGACAGCGAAAAACCCTAGTGGAGGATGAACGAAGCGGAAGTACCTGTCACCCAAGAAAGTGTACGGCAGTAACAACGCGAAAGCAACTATGCTCACGCTGCTTATCGTCAGGAGTCTGCCAGGTTTGCTCCTCCAAAACGGCGAGTGCCGCGTGCGAATAGCGAAGATAACAAGAGTCTGAGTGACCAGCGACTCGATGAACCACGCCGTCTGGAACAGTTGTTCTTTTTGGGCTGGAGGTGCGAACGCGGGCACCATGGGGAGAAACACAAACAGCATGATGAAGAACGTTAAGAAGTCGAAGATGGAGCTCACTGGTCCCAGAGAAATCATGAAGTTCTTTATGAAACCAATGTCCCATCGCTTAGGCTTCTCCACGTACTCTGGGTCAACGTTGTCCGTGGTTATAGTGGACTGGGACAAGTCGTATAGCAGGTTGTTGAGGAGAATCTGGATAGGAAGCATGGGCAGAAAATTGAAACCGAGCAGAGGCAGGATTAGGGAGGCTCCGGCGACGCTGAACATGTTGCCGAAGTTCGAGCTGATACCCATCATGATGTATTTCATGGTGTTGCCGAACGTTTTCCGTCCTTCCAGCACTCCTTCGCCCAGAACTGTCAAATCATTCTTCAGCAGGATGAGGTCTGCGGATTCTTTTGCAACGTCAACAGCGTTGTCAACCGACACACCCACATCAGAAGTCCTCAATGAAGGAGCATCGTTTATGCCGTCACCAATGAAGCCCACCACGTGACCGTTAGCCTTCAACAAGTTAATAATACGGTCCTTCTGCGCAGGCGTGACACGCGCAAAAACGTTGTCTTCCTCAACGATTCGGGCGAGACCCTCATCCGACATCTGCAGAATCTCACTGCCGAGGGCAACACCTTTAATTTCGAAGCCCAGTTGCTCACAGGTCTTTCTGGTGACCAGTTCGTTGTCGCCCGTGAGGACTTTCAACTCTATCCCCGCATTACTTAGCAGCTGCAGCGACTGCTTGGCGGTCTCTTTAGGCGGGTCCAAGAACGCCACGAACCCGAGGAACACCATGTCAGTCTCGTCGTTAACGGAGTAAACGGCTTTTTCCTTTCGAAGTTTCTTGTAGGCGACGCCTAAAACCCTGAAGCCGTCACTGCTTAAATCATAGAATTTCTGCCCAATTTTTTTGCGCAACTCATCAGTTAGGTCAGAGGGTACGCCCGCCAGCTCAGTGTAAGAGCAGACCTTGAGGATTTCTTCAGGGGCACCTTTGGCGATGAAGAAGCGCTGCCTCTTGCGCTCAACAACGACAGAGACGCGTCTGCGCACGAAGTCAAAGGGGACTTCATCGACTTTCTGGAAGCTGCTGATGTCAAGTTCCTTGTGTGCCAGTATAGCCTCGTCAAGCGGACTCTTCAAACCTGTTTGGAAGTAGCTGTTCAGGAAAGAGTACAGGAGTATCTTGTCGTTCTCGTTTCCCTCAGCGTCTATGTGCAACACCAGCGTTATTCGGTTCTCCGTGAGAGTTCCCGTCTTGTCAGTGCAGAGAACGTTCATGCTGCCGAAATTCTCGATGGATGACAACCGTTTTACGATGACGCCTTTCCTGGACATGGCAATGGCGCCTCTGGAAAGGTTCACCGTGATAATCATAGGCAACAGCTCAGGAGTTAAGCCAACCGCAAGAGCCACAGAGAACAGAAGCGAATCCAAAACGCCGCGACCAAGCAGGGCATTAACGAAAAAGACAAACAAAACCAGAAGCATGGTGACTTGCATGATGAGGAAGCCGAAGCTTTTGATTCCGCGCTCAAACTCCGTCTCTGGAACCGCACCAACAAGTTTTTTCGCGATTTTCCC
>CAZWPI010000023.1:0-17849 GCA_964636055.1 uncultured Candidatus Bathyarchaeia archaeon | reverse complement strand
GCGGGTAGCCCGATTAGCCGAATGCCACAGTCAACAGAAGGCGGGTTACGTCCAACACACCAGCCTATTTTACTAACCCCACTAGCTTTCAAAAACGTCACCTTTTCTTTTTAATGAACATCATAATTCCCTGTGGGGTTGTACAATCATAGTGGTAGCCTTGATCATAGAGCTCTCCAGCTTCCTTGTCGTTTTTGGCTGTTGCGTGATAGTATGCTTCTGCTTCCTCATCGAAAGGAACTAAGTGTGTATAGACAAGCGTTGAGTTTATGTTTCTGTGGCCGAGAAGCTCTTTAACGTGTAGAATGTTTCTTGTCATTGCGTATTCTTGAGTGGCTTTAAAGTGCCGTAGCGAATGAAATTTTATTTGTTTCAGTCGTGGATTCTGAAGTTTTTTCGCTAAAGCGGTTTTCTGTTGGTCGAATCTCCATCGGTGACTGTTTAGGTTTGTGTTGCCAAATATGTACTGGTTTATTTTTGGTAGCGCCAACAGCACAGAGACAAGTCGGCTAGGTATCTTGATTTCGCGTGGATTACCATGCTTTTCTGCTACACATTTCAATGAGTTCTTTTCTTCGTCTAAATCGGTCCATTTGCATCGCCATAACTCGCCTATTCTGAACCCAGTTTCTGATATAGCATAGGCCGAAGCTGAAATCTTCTTGCTTGTTCCAGCGATTAAGTCAGCGACTTCTTTCTTTGTTGGAACGAAAGGCAAACTCTTATCGTTCTGGTAGTATGGCGGGTTCCACTTTATAGCTAGCATCTCCGCTAACCCGTCATAGGCGTGTACCGCGATCTGTTTGTGCCCGTTTCCCCAGCTCTCACGTTGCGCTATAAATAACTTTACAGCTTCAGGGTCCAACAGGTTAACGCCTTGCTTGTTCATTAGCTTCAAGATTTTTACTCGCGTCTTAATGGTTGCGTCACTGTAGCCTTGCTTTTTCAGGTGCCATAGGAAATTTACGATTTCACCTTGGTCTGGTATTTTGGCTTTTGTCTCCACAACGTTTGTTTCTAGTTGTGGATCAACCAATTTTTTCGCATCCTGCAGGATTACGCTTAATTGGTGCGTGTTATTTGTCTCAGACAGCTTAAAAGGGTTAGGCTCTGAAAAACGGATATTGCAGTCCTTGCATAAGAAACGCTGAAGCTTCACGCCTTCAGCCGTAAAACGTGACCCAGCCCTACAAACGCGTTTAGAGTTATGGCATTCTGGACACGCCGGGATTTGAACCCGGGGCTTACTACGTACATCTAAGACAGTCATTGCTCCAGCTCTCCATATTTCTTTTCGTAACATTCACGGTGAGCTGGTTTGTTCTCAGTAAACTCGTTAGCTATCCAATCATCCGAATAACCAGGCTGACCACAGAAATAACACTGAGAAAAGTAAGGCTGCTCGTTTTCAGGTTCAATATCTAACTCAGTTTGTATTCCTGGAGTGATAATGAATTTTCGCGGGTTTCCCCCTTTTATGATAATTTCAAATCCTAACGCTTGAATAGACGCGGAAAGTGTGTTTACCCTTCTTGAAAAAGCGTTAGCTGCACTAGGCCAATACTTGCTTTTTGTGTTGATACCCATTACTTGAGCATGAGTGGTAATTGTTTGGAGTAGTTTTGTTGGCGTTCCTTCCCATTTTTCAGTTGTAAGTTTTCCATCGGGCGTTCTCTTGAAGGTAATTTTGCAAAAATCGAGAATAGCTAACGCTACTGGGTCAGCATTAACAGCCTCTTCGTTCTGCAGCTCAACTTTTCGTTTGTACGCTTCTATGAAATCCTTTTTCGTTTTCCCTAATGCTTGAGCTATGGCGCAACCGAACCGCGTGAAGTCAGCCATGCGAAAATACTCTTTAAGCTCAATCTCAGGATAAATTCTAAGAGCTTCAGAAACAACAGTCAAGATTGCTCCGAGAATAAACGCTTTATCCTTGTCAAAAACAGCGATTAGTTCTTGCTCAGTTTTCCGTTTGTCATTGTTAATTTTTTCCAAACAAAAAAGAGTACTTCTATCAAGCAAATCGCCTTTTCTAGCTGCTGGATTAATACCGTTCAAGCCTACACATCGCTTGAAACTGTAAATCGTGTCATCATCATCGCTGTATAACTCGCGTTTACTAAATCCCGCACCTGTAGCTGCTCTGCAAAACATATCACTAGCCCATGATGGAACATAAGTCAAGTTATCATAGAAGGCTATCCAATGGTGATCTAACTGTTGCGCTAATTCCCTGTCGTCACGTGGCAAAGACAAAACTTCGATGACTGAAGGGTCAAATAATCGCCTACAGAACCTAAACAACCATGTTTTAGCTGCTCCCTGTGGTCCCCATATAATAAGAAGCGGATGAGGAATTATGGGAATTAAATAGCTTATAACGTTGCAGAGAAACGGAAGCTTATCATCCTCCTTTAAGTTGAGGCAGTTGAACAATAACTCTATTTTTGCTGGAGCCTCTTCTAACGAAACCTTCTCAGGTATAACTAAGGCTTTTTGGTGATTAAACCGTTTGAAAAGAATAGGCGGATCATCCACAATTTTCCAACCATTCGCGGTTATCTTGATAGCTCGCCACGCCTCATCTGCCATATCCAACCAAATGCCGTCTTCAGCTGGCGCCACACGATTATAGAGAGTATATTTTTCCCCTTCAGCTAACGCTTTACCCATTAAAACATTGATTGCGCTGTTTAGTCCTTCGCTTCCAGGCGCCTTTTCCTCAAATTCCCATAGCAAATTTGCTAACCAAGTTTTGAAAAACTTACTTCGAATTGGAATATTACGGCTGGCATTGTGATATTGCGGTATTTGCGCTTTGTTTGAAACTTTATCTTCCTCTACTTCCATATTTTGCGGTGGTGCAATCGGAGAGAAAGTTTCAGGAATATCGTAAATATCGCAATATCGCAACCTCTCTACAATTCTGATATAAGGGGTTTTGTGCTGGTCATAGAATAGCTCTGTGTCCTGGGATAGACAAAGTTTGACTAATCGGTCTGCTTGGCTCTCACGTTTAGATTCTTCTGTCTCATTATCGTTATAATCCCTTTTCTCTGAAGTACTAAGTAAGGCATTTCGCGTTGTTTTTTTAGGTGTTGATGTCTGGTGTCCTTTGCTACATTGATACCATCGGGTGTTAGCGTCATCTACACGTGAAGGCTGTACCTCTTCTCCACATTCGGGGCATAAGAGTACATCGTAGCAAGTGCCGGTGTTTTTCATTTTTTTGTCGTTGTCAGCTAAAAAATTTGCAACATTCGTTTCTGCTTTTGACTTGAAAGGCTGCTCGGCGTCCTCGGTCATGGATAGCTGCCTCCGTTGTTCTTTAGAATATCGTTGATATTTTTCGCTACAACACCTTTTTCTATCGCGTTTCTGAACGCTGCTTTTAAATCATCGGTGAATGGTTCAGTGTTAAGTTGCTCAATGAAAGAGGCTAACGTTTTGTTCTGTTTTACCGCTTCTAATAGGCTGCCCTCTGGAAACCCTAAGTCGTATTCTTCTCGCGGGAATTTGTCTTTTGAGGCTTCATACATCTGCCATAGAACGTAAGTTAGTAAGTCTCTGCTTTTCCAGTATTCTTGACTTAATTCATGTATGCGTTTTTGATATGGCTCTTCTGCTTCTTTTTTATCTTCTCTTAAAACCTCTAACTGGTCTTCTAAATCCGTAATTTCTTCTCGTATATCTTCTGTTTCGCTTTCCATTTTTTCTATAATAGGCGTTGTGCGTTCATGGTAATTCTCATAAGAGATGTATTCCTTCGGTAATTCATAGAGATTTTCTAAATTTTCTTTCTCTGTATCGCTATTATCAATAGAGAACAAAAACCATCTTAACGCATCGAAAGGCGCTTCTTTCCATGCTTCTGTTGTGATTTCTTCTATACGATCCGCTTCATTCAGGTACTTTAGCAACTCTTGAGCTACAATCTCCCTTAGAAATTGGTGTCCGTTAGGCTGCGCTGATACTGCCTCAATCTCTAAACCATATTTGCCGTCTATGCCATAATCGGCTAACCATTTATTGCTATCAAAACATACGCCTTCGACACTTAATTTTTTACCGCGTTTGATTGGGTATTTCTGTACATCTAAGATTTCAGGTGTGGCGTGTTCGATGCCTATGCCTATTCTGTGATGCTCTATAACTTCTAGGCCCAATGTCTCGCATTTGTTTACAAATTCATGGTCTATTGCGAAACCGAAAGGGTCATAATCGGTTAATGTGAAAACGACAACTCTAGTTATTCCTTTCTCCTTCAATGCACGTAGTAAGCGTTCTATTCCAGCCGTGTTGCTCCAGCCACCGCCGCTGATTATGTTAATGTTAAATAGCTCCTTTAACGGTGTGAGATGTACAAAGGCTCCGTCTTTTTCAATGAAAAGCAAAATGTTGCTCCAACACTGCGCTTTTGTTTGCATTTGGTTGAATGTTTCTTTTAGTGTGCGAAAGTCGTTTACGCCTAAATCCGCGTATGTTAAAACTCCGTCTTTAACCATTTCCGAGAGAATACTCTCGAATAGCGCCATGTACTTATGAGCTTCTAGTCGGTTCTGTTCTACCTTTGACAGTATTGGTTTTACAGGGTTATACCATACTTCGCGGCATCCTCTATTTTCCGTAAGCGGATAACGTAATTCTTTTGTGGCTAAGATAATGGCTTTAATTAAACGTGAGAAGTTAACCTTATAGCCCGCGTTTATCCATCGTTCTCTTTTCTGTGGAAAGGCTGCGATTAATTCCTCTGGGTTCATGGCTTGCAGTTGGGCTAAACTATAGTTAGTGTAGCTCATGCTAAAGCCCTCCGTATGGTTGCAAGGTCCTTTCGATAAGCCATGTGCAGCGTTTCCAAATCGGGTTTATCGGTTTGTTTGAACAGCTTATAGACTTCTAAGTTTTCCATTGTTACGGCGTAACCATGTTGTCCATCACCATTACAAGCATTAGAACTATCACTCACATTGTTTGAAGCTGCCAAAATTCTCGCGTTAGCAAAAGTGATTTCCCCTCTTTCTAACTGCTCCTGTCTCTCAATAGACAAACGTAGCAACCCTAACCGCTGCGAAACAAACGCTCGGCTTTTCCCTATGGCTTTCGCAATCCCTTCATGTGTAGCTCCAGCGTCTAAGCGCCTTTGAAACTCACGCGCTAGCTCCATATCGCTTAAATCTTCACGGATCAAGTTTTCTATTACCTGGGCGTTTTTTGCTTCGCTGTCGCCCATGTCGGAGACTATACACTTTATCGTTAGCAACTGGGCTATTTGGTGTGCTTTCAGTCGGCGCTCACCATGCACTACCACGTACATACCGTTACCGTTAGACCGCACTAGAATCGGCTGCAGTAAGCCATGTGCCTTTATGCTTTCGGCTAACTCGCTTAACGCTTGCTCATCAAAATATTTCCGTGGCTGCTCAGGATCAGGTATAACTCGGTTAAGTGGCAGCTCTAAAACTTCCATCATGGCTTTCCTCTCAGTTTTTGCCGATAGATTTTTCCAGAGCCATAGAGCCAATATGAATAAGCGTAGCATTTTCCAACGTAACGATTCTTGATTGTCGCGTTAGATTTACTGAGTACATCATAGGCATGGTTAAACTTCTCAGGGATGTTATTCGGCGCGTACGCGACTTCATAGGTGCCTAATTTTACACCTTGTTGTGGCTCAAATTTTAGAATTGTGAAGGTCTCTTCTAAAACGGCGGCTTTTTCTTCTTTGACAGCAACACTTGTGGTTACTTCAAAGATTTCGGCTATTTGCCGTTTCGCACTTACCGCTGCAGCCTCAATAGCATTAAAGAAGTCAGTTTGCACTTCAGCGAGTTTTTCAGCCTTACTTTCGCTCATTGCCGGAGCCTCACAGAAAAGTTGTTAAGCCGCTGCTGCTCGCGTTCGACTTCACAAAGCTCTAAATCGAGCTTTCCCTCTGCGAGCGCCTCTTCAAGCGCCTCTAAAACCGTGTGCAGTTCGCGCATCCCAACAAAGTGGCCGTACTTGTCGCGCACTATAATTGAAGTCTTATTTTTAGTAAGAGTAATCTTTGCTCCGTTGTAGATAACGGTCATTGGAGAAAGCCTCAATGGTTTTTGGTTTTTGAGCTGTGTGCACGAAAAACGATTTAAGTAGCAAACTACTAAGTTTCGTTTTGCACAGCTCCTTTCGCGGGGGTTTTGCAGGTTGCTGGGGTCTGGGCCACAATCCTTGCTCCAGCAACTTTCTTTCTTATTTTTGCGCCATGGGCGTGTTGACATCGTGGGCAACGCACTGGATTCTTTACTCGGGGCGTCCAAGTAAAACCGCATTTTCCACAACGCACCTTATTAACGACTTCTTTCAAGACTTGCGTTTCTATCACATCTTGATGTAGTTTCGACATGCAGTTCGCTTTCCTCATATTTAAGCGTTCACAAAAAGAAAGAATACATGTAAAATGTACAGAAAAACGGTACAAAAAATGTGTACATTTCATATTTTTAGCTGATTAATGAAAAGGGCAGCCGAGCGGTCCAGAGCCCGTCTTGAGTTACTACGTACATTCTAAGGGCTGTTTTTTACTTGAAAAGTGAAGTCCGTTTTGTTGATGTACCATCTGCGCCGATCGCTTACAGCCATGGGAAACCCTCGCGTACGTAAGCTGTGCCGCTGAATATGCTTTAGGACCCTATGCGCTTGGACTTTTCCGTTTGACTCCGGCTTCTTGAAACTCATGTACTCTGCGATCTCCTGAAGCGTGGCGCCTTCTGCATCTCGGTCAAGTAAGAAACGTAGAACCTTCTGGTCTCTCTCCGTGAAGCCCTTAAAATCGGCCACTATAGGCGATAGTTCCAGTATGTCTTCGATTCTTTTTAGGCGGTTTTTTAGGCGATTGATTTCTGCGTCTATCTGTCGCGGTTTCATTAAAGTTCACGTCTTTTTAACATGTTATTTACGTCTTTAGATATAAAGTTTTATGGTTAATGTACGTGGTAACTGTGGAAAGGTTAGAATTTGGCGTGTGAAGTCCTTGCAAACATGGACATTTTTGCGGCTGAAAAGGTAGGCTATTTTACTCAAAAATGGCTATCTACTCAATAAATAGTACTCATAAATGAGTAGCTACTCATTTTGCAAAAAAAGAGGGAAGAGGAAAATTAGTTTTCGGCTGGTTCTATTTCAGAAAACGCTTTGCTAAAACGTATCAAGTCTGGAATTGCGTCGACCAGCTTTTCAACATACTGCGCTATCGTTACGCCTCTTAATGTTGCGACATCTTCAAGTTTAGTGTAGGTTTCTGCGTCAACGAGCAGCTCTCGCGTTTTCTCTGTTGGTGGCTCCGCATCTTTCGGCTTATAGTTTTCGTCTTCTAGAACCTTCCAGAATATTGGGCCTATACCGAGCGCTTGAATCAGCTCTTCGCCTTCGAACCCTTCTAGCTCTCCTCTCACGTCGGCAATAACGTCAATCTCGAGTTCCTGTTCTAATGTCCGGTTGTCGTCGGCAGCCTTGTAGCGTAGAAACGCCACGATAGGCTTAGGTAGCTCAATCTTGATTGTTTCTGTGTCGTTCATGTTTTATCACCGAGGACGGCTGATATTGTCTCCAAAATCTCGAATTTGAACGATCCGCTTTCAACATCCATTTGCGTTGTTCGTAGAATAGCCTCTTCAAGGTACTTTTGCACGGATGGATAGTCCATTTCCTTTTCGTGTTTTTGCAGAAATTCTAAGACCAGTTTCGGTATGCGGATAGTGAGATCAACGTATTCGATTTTAGGCTTTTGTTTTTGTTCGGTTTCAGACATTTTCTCACATTTCTCCCTTGTTTATTGGGAATACCCTTGAGATATTCCTAACAGTATTAAAGAGCTATGCTTATATTTAAGAATATCCTTAGAATATATCAGGTGTTAGATGTGGAAAAGATGCCAGTCAAATTTACAGTAAGCGTGGTCCTAGTCGGAAAATCCCTGAAAGTCACAATCCCGAAAGAGCTATGCGAACACTTGAAACTATCGAAAGGCGATCAGGTTAGCATGTGGGCTGACAACAGCCACCTAGTCTTAGAAAAGAAAGTTTAATCCTTCCCCTCTTTTTACCACGTACATTTCAAGGTGCCTAAAAGCGGGAAGCATAAAGAGTTAAATAGTAACTACGCCATAACTACAGAGTAATTAGGAAAAGGTGACGGTTAAAAAATGACGACATGTTCCTATTGTACTTACCCAGTAGCTACTGAAATAGCGAAGGATGTGTTAGCAGCCTTTCAAGCGAGAATAGAGCAACAGATTGAAAAGCAGGGCTACAAAGTTCCCGAGCCACTAAAGGATCTGCATGTGGAGATCGTAGAAAATTATGGATCTAAACTGTGTCAGGTATGCGCATGCAACCAGTACATTCTCGAAGCAATAATTAGGCTCCGGGAAATTGAGAAGGATAAAGGCCAAAGCGATGAGAACGATTTTCTATTAAGCACAGTGCTAGATTTGTACTTGGTTACGCACCGCATCGCCATTAATCAATTTGCGTGGGCTATCATTGAGGAAACAAAGCAAAAAGCGAAAGCAGCGCCTACCTTCTCATTGATGCCTTCTTGGTTCATCATGCGTTTGCAACAGTTTACTTACACGCAACCCATAAACACAACAGAAAAAGAACGACAAATAATCAAGGACATGCGAGCTGACGGATGTAGCATCGGCGAACTTGCCTTCATGTTTGACCGTAGCAAATCAACCATTCAAGAAATTGTGCACCATTAACCGTTTTCCTGTTTTTTTTACATTGAAAAGGTGACTAATTTGGAAAAAACACAATCAAAACGGCGAAAGCTGAAAACCCTCAATGTAGCCGAAACCACGAAAGAAGAGTTCACGCGGCTAAAACGCGATATAGAAAAAAGCTACAATGTGGCTTTGACCGAGGACCAGGCTGTTATTTTGCTGCTTTCGTTAGCTCAGTCAGTGCAGCACAGCCGCATAGACTTAAGAGAGTACGTTCAGGGGCTCCCAAATTTGCGGATCAACCCGAGAGTGTAGATTCGCCCTCAAAGTTTGCAGTTGCCGAACGAACGAACACCCTATTACAAATATTATATTATATAGAGAATAACTAAAAAGAGAAAAAGGAACCCGAAACAAGCTTCTTTATTACCTATGTCCTAATATACCATATTAGGACACTGAGAGCAACGATGGAATAAATGAACCCATTTTTCAGTTCGTAAAACCGAGCTTTTCCATCATCTTCTACCTTATTATATATTTGTTCTATAGACATAGTGAGTATGCCACTATGCGCCCATTTTCAACATTAAAATATTACACTGTTTCGCAGAATGAACCCAAAAAAATAAGGGGCAAGGGGCTTAGCGGCTGCCCTTTTTCTCTTGCTCTTCCCAATCACCAACAAGATACATGCACATCCACCAGGCTTTCATACCGAAATGGCGTTTCTTTCCCTCAAGTGTTCCGCTGAAGCGCCTAACCATGTCTTCAGCAACCAACTTGACTTTTTTCTCTTCTTTGTAGCGATCATCTGTTTTCTTTAAGCCGTACAGTTGCATAACGTCATCTGCCGTTTGCGCTCGCTCTTTCAGCATGTGAAGTATAAATCTTAGCTCCTTGTCGGTTAACCGCAGTCGGTAAGTTGGCTCATTAGCCAATACCCTTTTAGTTATTTCCTTCGGGCTCTCATAGCCTTCCTTTATTACTTCTTGCGTCGTGGTCTCACCTCACTTTTCCGCTTTCATTTCTTGCACAGCGTAGCGCCGGACATAGCGGTAAGCAGTAGCTTCGTTTTCCAAATCGAGTGTATCACGAACCTCGTACACGGCGTCTAAGGTTCTGCCTTTAGCCTTGGCGATCTCGGCTCCTTTAGTCTCGCGATATAGATGGAGCCACACTTTTTCATTCAGAGGCTTTATCAATCGCAGCAGTTGCCTACCACTTAGATGCTGGTCGGCAAAGATGATGTAGGATTTCCCGAAGAGCTCCGCGCCACTTGGAAAAACGTATTTCGCGGTGGGATAGTGCTCACTCAAATAATCCAGATATTCAAGAATCAAGGCAGCATACTTGTCGGTGACGTCTATGCTCTTCGTTCTTTTTTCTTCCTTTACCCTGTAGCCCTGCTCGGTTTTGGTCCACTCTCTCCATTCTAGCTTTAACTGTGAAAGCGGTTTTTCCAGAGCGTTAGGGTCCGACTTCTCCAAAAACTTGAGATATTGAAACAAACCTTTTTTGTGTTTTTTTCTCAGAGTAAACGTCACAAAGAGCTTTCCGTTTTCAACCTTCAAATCTTCCCTTTCTAAAGACGCGTTTTCTGCTCTACGCTTTCCAAATTTCTTGACTAGGCCAATGAGTGCCTTTACTCGCAGTCGAAAATACTCTTGTTCTATCGTGTCAGCCTCTTTTAGCATGAGTTCTATTTCTTCATTGCTTAATGGGTCTCGGTTGCGTAGCGCCTTTGTGGCTTCCTCATCTAAAATATCAGTCCATTTACCGTTAATCATTTTTCTTTCGATGACTACGCGTGGGTTTGTCATATCGTAACCCTCACGACTCCCAAAAATGAGCTAAAAAGGGTAGGGTAAATGCTTGAAAAAACCTTAATCATTTTCCATGGCTCCTTCCAATGATTTTCAACGCTACGTAAGCACCGATGCTAAAGCAGAAAAGGAACGCGAGAAGAACAAAGTTGGCCGCGGTCCAGCCAATGGCGTCGACTATCGGTTTCGGGACTAGGCCCAACCCAAAACCAACAATCATGCAGATTGATAAGCAAGCTCCCCATAACGCGATTTTTTGAAGAACCCAATTTCTTAATGCATGATGTCCCATAATCATCGCCTCCTAGTAGCGGTTCCGCGGTGTATTCTCCTTCTCTTTTTTTGGCTGAACCCAACTGCCCACAGTATAATTGCGCCAAAAATGAAAACCACTATCCACGTCTCATGATGTACATCTGCTATGTCGAAGAATGAACCCCAATTCAGGTACAAGTCTAGCGAAATTAACCCAGCCGCGATTAGGAAAAAAACCGCTATCTTATGATACATGCTCATTATCAGCATCTCCCTAACGCTTTAGCTATCACTGGAACGAACACGCTCCTATCAGGTTTCAGTTTTGCTATCTTTTTCGCCATTTTGGGTTCCATTCTATTTGGTTTTCTTTACTCCTAGCTCGGTAGTACGTGAATGACAAGATCATAATGGCAACTGAAACAAAAATCACAATCAACGTGAGACCCGTCATGTTTTGGCTAGGCAATGGTTCTCTCGGAACGGTTGGAGAGGTTGTTGGTGTCTGCGTCGGTTTTGGGTTGTTGTTTGGGTTAATGTTTCCGCCCATTGTGTTCCAGCTAACCGCTAAAGGTGTGCATGTGAAGTTTGCTGCAGTACCATTAATCGCTAAAGCTGTGACGTTGTATTTGTGAATGAGTAGGGTTGGCTCTCGGTCTGTGAAGCTAGACACGTTAACCTGGTTCGACAGGAAAGCGATGCCGTCTCTTGTTATGTTCATAGTGTAGTTTGAGACTGAGATGCTGTTTAGCGTGACGGTAACGTTGATTATTGCTGTGTTTCCCGCTATCAAGTTGGGCTTGTCGGTTGAAAGAACCACTGAGTAGGCGCTAGAGACTGTGAGGCTGACAAACTTTATAGACCACGGAGCAGACGACCCAACAGCGTATTCCATTGCTATCGTGCGGTTCCAACTATGATAAAACACATTTATGCAAGAGCCGAAGTAACCAGTTATAGCCGTGTCCGTGGCCCATGGGTCTGAGTTAGCAGCAAAATTCCATGCAGTACCGTTCCACGTCTTGTAAAGAATGTTAGTGCTATTAGCGTAGAAGCAATAGACCGTGCCAATTTCTGAGTCAACGCTTAACGCGGGTTGGCAAGTTATCCCCCATGCGGATTGAATCGTGGCTACATTACACCATGAAGAGTTAGAGTAAACCCGTTCCAAGCCCACTAGGTTATCGCCTGAATCTTCATAAGCCAAAAAGACATTGTCACCAACGTTTACGGCGGAATATGCAACGTCAGTGCTCCCCATGCTTGTCGTTATTACCTCTTTGCTTCCCCAACTTGAACCATCCCAGAGGAAACCCTCAATAAACGAGCTTGCATTGCTAACCATAGCATACATTTTTTGGTTCGTAAGCGGAATAATGACCGTGCATATCCCGGTGATTGTTTGGTCGGTTGGCAAATCATACGGGAATCCCGCAGCCGTCTCCCATGTTCCATTAAGAAGCGCTGATTTAGTCACGTATCCCTCTCTAGTTTGTGGCGAAGTGCTGTTCTTCCTACACCATGAAACCCACGGATACCCTGCGCTGTCAAAGGCGCATGTTACCCATAACTGACCGACATTTGAACCAGAAGCCGTTGAACAGTTTGTTTCCGCTGCAGCCCACGTTATTGTTCCGTCAGTGTTAAGTGCTCCCTCTCGGAAATAAACGGGAGTGTTGGTTACACCACTGTTAATGGCGTATATCATGTCTGTTCCGTTTGAGTCACAAGCAAAATGCCAGCTACCAGAGCTATTTACAGTAGTCAACTGCGTAGGCGTTGACCATGTTGAACCATCACTACTAGTCGTGTAATACGTATAGCCTGAACTAACGTTATTGAAGAAACACCAGTACAAACCCTGAGAGTAGAATATTTGGCGCTGATTGGCATATTCCACAAAAGCTGCACCGCCAACAGACTGTAATCCCGTTGCTACCGTGGTAGGCGTAGCAGCTTTTACCGTTGAAAAATCAACTAAAGTTATGAAACTTACAGATAACAACAGCGCGATTATCATAGCTGCTTTTTTGTTCATTTTCATTTCCATTCGCCACCGCGACTGCCTTCGCCTCCACTCCACTCCCCACCATGTGGCTTTCGCGGATGCTTCTTTGCCGCGCTAACAACCATAACCAAACCGATAATAACGCTGATAGCCGCTGTTCCAGCAATTAGTATTGTAGGGTCTAACGGCTGAGTTTGCCCTGGCAACTCTGGAACCACAGGCGCCGGCGTCGGCTCAGTCACAACGCCCCCAAATCCACTGCCTGAAACTGGACTGGTCACGGGCACGGAATTCAAGTATAGCGTGGTGTTTCCTGTGGGCATAAAATTGACGCTACCCAATGGTCCCGCCGATGTGCCATTAATGTACAGACCATAGAGCTGATAGCCCGGCAGAGCGGTGCAGGTGAAGTTAGCCCACGTCCCGTAAGCGTACATTAACACTCCAGACGGGTAGATCACGCAGCCCGAATCACACGTGGCGTTCACGTAGTAGATTATGTTTGAAGTGGAGACCGCGATGCTCTCGTTCCCCTGAACGTTAATGAAGGCATAGGGTGAAGTGGTTGGCGCCGAGTATGTGCCGTTGATTATGACGCTCTCGATGCTGTAGCCGCCGTAAGCGCTAAAAGTGAAGGATTGACCTGACCCGGCGCAGACAGCGATTAAGCCGATGGGGCTCAGATTGCAGTGCGTGTCGTTCGATGCGGAAATGTAGTAGCCTGTCGTGGTAAACGATTGGACAGATGTCCAGACCCAGTTATTCACCGAATCGTTAGCTCCGATTTTATAGTGAATTCCTAGTCCAATGGTTGCGTTCAAAGTCAACGTTTCGTTAGCCCACCCTGGAGTAGCAGAGAACGCGGTCCACGTGCTGTTTGTCCAGGGTCCCGTGTTGTCGGTGCTGACAATGAAGCCGCTTAAAGACGTTGCGGGGTCAGTCCAGTAGCTTGAGATAACCGCAGAGTTGTTAGCCAGCGTCGAAGAAACAGCCACTTCAGAGTAGGCTAGGGCGAGCGTTGAGGAAACGGCTATAGTGTGCGAAGCCTGCACATTGCTGAAAGTATAGCTTCCAGTAATGCTGACTGGCGAGCCGTCGACAAGAACTTGGCTAACCGAATAGCCCGTGGATGCGCTGTAAGTGAATGTTTGGCTGCTTCCCCAATCAACCGTCTGAGTCGTATTCGGCGAAATCGTTGAGTGCGAATCTACGCTAGGCGTCAGCGTGTACGTGTTAATGGCAAAGGCTGCGGAGATCGTGTGCGACGCGGAAATGCCCGTGAAGGTGTAGCTGCTTATGGCGCCTTGACTCGCGCCGTCAACTGTGACCTGGCTGATTGAGTAGCCAGTGTTAGCTGAAATGCTGTAGGTTTGGCTCGCTCCCGCATTATACCATGCGGATCCGCTAGGATTAATCGTTCCCCCGCTCCCTGCAGACGCCGAGATTTCATACTGAGTTTGCCAATCTGCTGTTTCAGTTATCGAATTATACATTATGACGCTGCCAGGGTTGGCTGAGCCGCTGTAGCTGTTCGTTCCCGTGCCTGACCAATCAGTAAAGAGGTATTGGACCCCTGTGCCAGTGACCGGGGAGTTCACGCTGAAAGACGCCAGCGCATCCGCGTCATACCATCCTGACCCTGACGGAGTGCCATGCGCAGAGTTCACGATCAAATAGAATTGCTGTTTCCATGACGCGGTTTCCGTGATCGGGTTATTCATCGTTACCGAATAGGAGCTAGCTGAACCTGAGTAGCCGCCGCTGTCCGAGCTAGACCAGCCTGTAAGAACGTACTGAACACCTGTTCCACCTGCGGCTGGAGTCGTGACGCTGAACGTTGCCGTGGCGCTCGCGTTATACCATCCCTGCCCAGTTGCCGAATCGTAAGAAGATGAGACTGTAAGGTAGTATTGGGTTTGCCAGTAGTACGTTATGGTGTGGTTGGCTTGTATGTTGGTGAAGGTGTAGCTTGTGCCTGACTGATTCGCAGCACCATCTACGCTGTAGCCTGTGCACAGATAGCGGATTCCCGTTCCTCCGCTGACTGGGCTAGTGACTGAAGTCGAGTAGTTATCGCCTGCGACTACGTAGCCTGAACTGGTTGGGGAATCATGTTGGCTGTTAACCGTGATATGGTATTCTTGAGTCTCAAAAGTGGCTATGCAACCCGCCCAAGCGTCAGAACCGCTCATAGTTGTGCCAGAACTATAAGCGCCTGTCGAAGACACTATTCTGTAGAGGTATTCTTGCGAAAAGCAACCGCCGACTAAAGCCCCATCGTAACCAGTAAAACTATTAGTCGGGCTTGACTGCGTGTATGAAAACCCCACTGTTCCGCCAACACATAATTCGTTAGCCATTATAGTTGTAGCGGTTGTTCCTGTGCTCGGATTTAAACCAGTTCCTGTGTTAGTAGCAGTTTTATCAACAACTCCGTTTAACCCTGAAAACTCACAAATATTAGCTACCGCACAGCTCGGAGTGATACCAAAATTAACTGTTACGCTTGTGCTTGCACCAGAACCAACCAGCCCTTTCCATATCTCAATCGTTACGAAAAGATAGACATTATTAACTTGATATGTGTCCGCAACATGGCTCCATGTAACCCCTGTTTGAGTGATACTTGAAACATCTATCGCAGATGAATAATAAGTGCTTATCGTTGCTATTTCTACATTGCCATCTGTTGGGGTTGCAGACATAGTCACGGAAACAGTAGAACCTGATAGTGTTCCTCTACAATTTCCTTGCACCTTGACGGTTGGGTCAACAGTCACAGGGAAAACCGCGTTTTCCAGCCAACTGTAAGGCGTCCTTGTGTAGAACCAGATTTGATTTCCCTGATTTTTGACTTCGTACTCGCAAACCGTGAAGTTTCCTGCAGCGTCAGAGGCGCTCGGCGCGGGAAGCGAAAACACTGTTTTGTTGCCATAAACGAAGTCTATTGAGGAGTTGGTAACGAAGTTTTGTCCTGTTACGTTTGTGCCGTTAACGAAGAGGCTGAGGCTGCCGTATTTGATGTATCCGCCAAAATCAAGCGTGACTGGAGCTGTTAAATAGGATGCGGGAGTCTTAGGCAGAGCGCTGATCGTGTAGTTTTCCTTCAGTTCAACGTTGTAGGTTTGATAGGTTAAGGTGACATTCGGGAAAGTGTTGTTGTAGCTGATTGAGTTTGTGCCGAGTTGCCCTGTCACGCCCGTTATGCTTGAAATGTAATCTTGGCTACCATAAACATCGCGGTAACTGTAGTCCTGCGACTGATAAATCAAAGAGAGCTGAGTACCATTCACGTTGACCGTGAATTGTAAGCCGTCTCCCCAGTTGCTGTTAGCCTTTGCATAAAGCGTGTAGAACGCGGTGTTAAGGCTGTAGTCGTAGCCATTCTGGCCGTAACTCTGCCACGGCCCAGACGCAGCCATCTCGGTGGGAGACTGAAGCCGCGTTATTCCGTTGCTTTGCGCGTTGACAGATGACGGAACAACCATGAAACAGAATAAGCCTAGACCTAACAAGCATAGAAGCAAAGCTACCGAGAGTTTTTCGCGGTTCATTTTTTCCGTCTCCGTTGCTCGATAGCGTAACCAAATAGGAAAGGTAAACCAACAATGCTGCATGTTAGCAAGGTTGTAAGAGCTGAAGCGCTGAGAAGGGGAAAGTTGAAAAGCACTTTTACGATGAAAAGCCAACTGAAAAATAGGCTAAACAGAAAGAGAAAGAGTGCTATCGCAGAGCTAAACCTGAGTTGGAAGTCAAAGGAAAAGACATCTGCAAAAAATAGGCCTAGAAAGAACACGCTTATCATTTCTGGAATAAAATGCCACTGGATTGTAGTGTTCGCTATGTTAGGGTTTCTTAATGGGAAAGCCACGAAAGCTGAAACTAAAAAGGCGCTTGTTCCTATGATGAAAAAGCGGTTTTTGAAAGCCCCGAATATTTCAGTGTCCATTCTGGTTAGCCTTCTTTTGTGCTCTTTGCTCGCGTTTCTTCATGCGCCAATACTCACGCAGAGGCGTGTTCGGCAAACATGGCCTTCCTGGTCTGTTCATATCGAATCCTAATGTGAGTTTTCCGAGACAATATTTAAAATCCGAGTGCAGATTAGCACGGTTTTTACGTTACCTTCCAAAAATTGCCTTTTCCAATGCTTCAAGATCACGAATCAAATGCAGCTCCAAAATGTTATATTTGTCAGGATTACGCTTTTGCAACCGCGTTAAAGCACGTTCAATCCTATGCTTTTTAGCCCACTGCTTCTTATCAGTCGTGGGACCGTCACAAAGCAGCGCCGGCAACTTACGCCTAACACGACCCACATTCACCATGCACTAGGCGCTCCCCTGAATGTACGTAGTGTTACTGGGATTCGAACCCAAGATGTACGTAGCAACTAAGTTCTGTTGTTTCAGCTTAACGTTATTTTTCTGGAAAGCTAACCAGAATGTTTGAGTTTCGCTTAATGTTTGTGAACGGTCTTTTAGTTCAAATCGTAATAGCTCAGTCCAATTATCAAATAAGGGTAATATGCGATCTAATGTTAATCTGATCTCGTTCCATTTCATCCATAAAAGCCCGTCATCCTTTAGGACCCTGTCAAACTCCCGCAACGCCTTAAAAATGTGTGAAAGCACCGCATCTTTAGACTTGTATCGTTCAACGCCATAGTAAGAGGGCACGCCTTTCCGCTTGATCTCTGAGTATTTTTCTCTAAGCACTTTTTCGTTAGGATATCCGTAGAACATGCTCTTAAAATTCCACGCATAAGGCGGATCATAGAAAATAGAATCAAACGTTTTATCCTGAAACGGCAGTTTTGTGTTATCAGCGAAAATTGACGGTTTGACTTCCAGCTCTTTTTGAATGTCTAAGTAGATTATGTTTTCAGAGTTTTTGCTAGCCCATATCTTGCGGTTGCCACTGCTAGCGTCAAGAATCATTGAAAACACGCTCCCATAATGTACGTGGTAAAAAAAGAGGGAAACTGTGGAGACATAGCCACTATTGGCGGGTTACGTCCAACACACCAGCCCAAATTTCCCGAATACCACCCTAATTC
>CAZWPI010000022.1:0-17998 GCA_964636055.1 uncultured Candidatus Bathyarchaeia archaeon | reverse complement strand
GATAATTATGTCATGGGTTCTAAGCTAATGACCCAGAAGGTGCATGTTGGAGAGTTTTTCGACCAGTTCGATTGTTTCTTCATCAACGCTGGTGGCGCGAGCAATGTCTGTCAGAGTGACCATGCCGACCAGCTTGTTTCCCTCGACTATAGGCAGTTTCTTCACTTTGTTTTTAAACATGAGATTGGTGGCTTCGGGGATTTCCATGTCAGGGTTTCCTGTAATAATGTGGCTTGTCATTACTTCGAAAACGTGAGTCTCCTTAGGGTTTTTGCACTTTTCCAAGACTCTTTCAAGCATGTCTCTCTCCGTCAAGATTCCAACGGTCTCTCCGTTGCGGACAATTACCAAGCTACCAATTTTGTTTTCATTCATAAGCTTCACAGCCTGATAGACCGAGGCGTGCGCCTGCAACGTAATTACTTTCTTGACCATCAAGTTCCTAATCTTCGTCATTGACATCAGCTCCAGAAATAGTGATTCACAACGCGATAAAAGAATTGTGAATTTTACCTACTGATTAATGGTTGAAATCAGAAAAATCAAGACTGAAATGTATATCCTAGGTCCCCACGGAAATTGAACCCAAAAAGTGGTGGGGCTGCCTGGATTTGAACTAGAACGTATGGGCGCTGAAAGAGGAACATGAACAACTAAATCGCAAGTTGTTTATGCTGCTTCTAGATTGATGGAAGCTTCGTTACGCCGTCTATTTGGTCGAAGTGCTCATCGAACGAGTATATCTCTTTCATGTTATTCATTTTCATTACGTCGATGGCTAAGGCGTCGTTGGCTTCAAGCTTCAGGTCTTCACCTAACTCAACTGCGGCAAAATATGCTTCTCTGCTAACTCCTCTGATTTTTACGTTGTCCAACATGAAAAGTCCGCGAATTGTGTTGGTCAGTTGGTCCATTGGCATTCCATGTTTGAGAATGTTTATTATTTCGGACACGTGAACAACTGTGGTTGTCACTTCTTCTTTTCCTTGGGATATGGCGCTGATTATCTTTTTTGCGTTTTCTTTCATCTCTTTCTCTTTTTTAGTCAACTGTTTTTTCGGCTTGTAATACGCATAGACGAAAACGTTTGCATCCAGAAATCTCATTTGTTGCCCTCGTAGAATTTCTTCTCGAACTCTTCCCAGCTTCCGATGGCTTCTACGCCCAAGTCGACTTTGTCAAAGTTTTCGGTTAAATCCACACGGCGCTTCGGAACCAACTTCAAGTACCCTTTCCGTTTGATGATGTACAGTTCCCTGCTTTCGCTTAGCTCAGCTTCACGCCAATCAGCAGGCAGGATAAGGCGACCTTGAGAATCCACTCTTTTAACCTCAACACCACTTTCCAAACATATTCACCATAAACTACTCAATCATTCCATAATATAAGTTTTCTGCCACGGCTCCTGTGAAACCTCGAAGATAAAAAAAAAGAGCCAGAGCCAAAACGCGAAAATATTATAGTGGTGGGGCTGCCCGGATTTGAACCGGGGTCTATAACGCCCGAGGCTACAAGCCTAGACCAAACTAGCCGACAGCCCCTCTTCGACGCGCTTGCAGCGTCTATCTTCATTCAGAAGTTATAGAAATAAGTATTCCTCAACCCTTGAACAGTTCGCCGTTCTACGCAAGTGCGACCGCAACTATTGCCGTCAACACATGCTTCACGCCGCAGTCTAATCTATATATAGAGGGGGTATAGACAAAAAATCGCATATCAGTCCCGCAAAACCCTTGCGCTATATACGCGTCGCTGCCGCAACTTTCCCGTGGTATAATCTTGCGGCTATGCATAATCCTGCCGCTACTGCGGCTAGCCAGAAAGACCACTGGAATCCTGCGGACAGAAGAACAGTTAAGGTTATGCCAGACGCAAAGGGGATTGGCACTGTGCTGGTTGCTGACCCCATCAAGGGAAGATTGATGCTTAACACGGCTTGAAGAATCACCGTTACGATGACAAGCCCGATCACGAAGAACAGGAACGTGAACAGCGGTTTCTTGTATCCGAAGTCAAGCAGAGGTTTTGAGAAGGACTTGGCTGGCATGACAGAGTAAATTATCATCGCGATGCCGCTTAACAGCAAGGTAAGCAATCCTATAACGTTAAGCACCCATATGAACGGTATGGTGAACGAAGTGTCTAGAAACCCGAAGTTCGTGTTCACAGGTGAAGCATTTATCTTCATCAAATCGTCGCCGACTGTAAGCTGCCACCAAGGATAAAGCAGCGACACCACAATCACCAAAAGCGTTGTAACTCCGCCAGCGAGACCAAACCAGTTAAATTTAGCTAAAATAGGTTTCATGCATTTCACTCCTTTATGGTGCTGGATTCGGAACCTGCATGGTCTGCTCCATCTGGCTCTGATCAAACTGAAGTTGAATGCCGCTAATGTCTACGGTCATGTTCACCAAGACGACATCGACATTTTCTTCGCCTGCGTGCGCAGTGTGAAAGTGGTTAATCGCTTCGTTCGTCCAAGTGCCCAGAACAGTCATTGTCCCAGTTTCACCCGCATCTATGCTGACTGATTTACTGAGGCTCGCATTGCCCAGAGGAAACCTATGCTCAACACATTCAATGTTCCCCGTCAACGATTTGATAGTGATATCAACGGGAAAGCTGTTCTTGTACTGGAAAGTCACCGAGAACGTTCGTGAGGCTGCATCGTACTGCGGTTCACCCACCATGGTAGGTGGTTCCATCCCAGATCCATTGTTGCCGTTGCCACCAGTCAAATCATCCGCTATCTGGTTTATTTCAGGAGGAACGAACAAGCCTAAGAGATTGTTCTGGTAAGCAAGCAACATTCCCACAAGTGGTATAACAACGATGGCTATGGTGATTACGGTGAGAAGCAGCCTTATCTTGTTCATCTTGCGATTCCATCTTCTTGACTTTGATATTCAGATGGAGGATTTTCGGTTTTATGATTTGTGAATTTAGAATCAATCTTCTTAGTAACAGGAACACGCTTCGCGGAGCACTGACAATCAACGATAAGTAAAGAAAAGTAAAACGCGACTAACACCTTTCATTCCTCGTAAGGACCCCTAAGAACCTCCTTAACTTTATTGCTTATTACCGGTCCAAGCCCGTAAACCGTTTTTGACCAGTCATCCACGTTAATAAGCGCGTTCAGCGGTGTCTGATAGGACTTGAGTATTGCGGTGGCTTTTTCTCTTCCGATGTTGGGCAAACTCGCCACGAAAAACACTTGAGCATCAGATAAGGTTTCAGTTTTCTTAAAGGGATGAACTGTGGGAACTCTTTTCTCCACAATCTGTTCTTGTCTGGCAGCCACGTAGAGGAAGTCTATTGACTCCTTGTAGGATTTCGTGTTGACAATCGCTATGCCGTTCTTTGCCAGATTAAACATGGCGCCCCAAATTGCTGCAGGCTGGATGTGGCTGAACTTGTAGATTATGGGCAGATAACCCTCTAAGAGAACCAGCGACTTCGGATAAACGTCCTTAAGCCTGAACAGTTGCTCAAAAAGGTAACGCCGCGTGAGCGTGTAAACAAAGTCGTGCACGGTTTTTCTTTCCACCGCACATTGGTCTGACAGGATGTAGTCGCCTTTTTCAAGAGCCTCAGTTCTAACTTTAACGCCACGCTCAATCAAGCCTTTAACGATTTTCGCTGCGGTGCTTGCTTCGCGGCTGTCAACGATGATTGTAGGTTCTTCGCCGTTTTTCTTTTTTTCATTCAAGTACGGAAGAAGAGTCTCGGTTCCAGACATAGGCTCAACTCATGTTAACGTAACCAGAGCTTGGTTTATTTCACTTCCGCTCCCTGAACAATTTACGGCTCCTCAAGAACCGCAAACAAAACCGCTTCCTTCATAGTTGTGGCAGGCTCATATTTTTTTGCCAAAAGATGGCGAAAATGAGTGGAGACTCGATAAAAACCGTGTTGTTGTTAACTGGTTCTTTACGTAGTTGTGCTCCGTTTCTGTTAAGTTGTGAAGTCTGACTATTCGTATCTTGTTAAGAATAACGGTTTTTGCGCTTCTTTTCGCCGTTCTTCTAAAGGCACATCTTCTAACGAAACGATTTCCTGCATTTCGTCTAGGTGTTCTTCGATGTTTCCTTTCTGCAGGCTGGAGCGATGTTTCTCATCAATTAAGGGTCTTCTTGATTTTCTAACGCGAGAACCCATAGATGCCACTTTGCCCTAGAGCTTCCAAAGCCTCCAAAGTGTATTATATGTTCGTGTAAGATTTTAAGAATTGTGATTGACGCGATACAGCAACAAACGGACTTGATGGACTAGAACAGTTGCCAACATGTTCTATAGCAATCTTCTATACTCCAGTGATGGCTAAACTAACTTATTCATCCTAACGAGTGCATGGCGAAAGAAAACGTGTTAAGAGTTGTCGACAAAAAAATAAAGATGGGAGTTTAAGGTCCCTTTTGGGTAATTTCCTTTACGACACCAGCAGCAACGGTTGTGCCCATATCTCTGACGGCGAAGCGACCGAGCTCTGGAAAGTCCGTGTAGGTTTCGATGGCTATGGAGTGCAGAGGTTCCATCTTTACCCAAGCAGCGTCGCCTGTTTTTAGGAAGCTGGGTTTCTCTTCGACAACCTGTCCTGACCGTGGATCTATCTTCTTCAGGAGTTCAGTGAATCTGCAAGCGATTTGTCCAGTGTGATAGTGAAGAACTGGCGTGTACCCAGCAGCTATGGCAGTTGGGTGGTAAATCACAATTATTTGTCCGATGAACTCTTTGGCTACTGTAGGTGGGTTATCTACTGGCCCTGCCACATCTCCGCGGTGGACATCACCCTTCGCTATGCCTCTTACGTTGAAGCCTATGTTGTCGCCTGGCTCAGCTTTGCTAATTTTGGTGTGGTGCATCTCGATGGATTTCACTTCTGCCTTCTTGTTGGACGGCATGAAAATAATGTTGTCGCCTTCTTTGAGCACGCCTGTTTCAACTCTGCCAACAGGGACAGTGCCTATGCCAGTGATGCTGTAAATGTCTTGGACAGGAACGCGTAAAGGTTTGTTAGTTGGCTTAGGAGGCACTTCTAACATGTCAAACGCCTCCATCAAAGTCGGCCCAGTGTACCAGGGCATTTTGTCGCTTTTCTTGACGAGGTTGTCGCCTGTCCATCCTGAAGTTGGTACAAAATTGACTTTGTCAACCTTGAAGCCGACCATTCTCAGCATGCGTGTAACTTCGTTTTTGATCTCTTCGTATCGTTCTTTGTTCCAGTTAACAGTGTTATCATCCATTTTGTTAACGGCGACTACTACTTGGCGGACGCCTAAGGTGAAAGCCAGAAACGCGTGTTCACGTGTTTGACCGCCTGGACCGATGCCTGCTTCGAACTCGCCTTTTTTAGCTGAGACGAAGAGTACGGCGGCATCGGCTTGGCTTGCGCCTGTGATCATGTTCTTGACGAAGTCTCTGTGCCCTGGCGCGTCTATGACTGTGAAGTAATATTTTTTGGTTTCAAATTTTAAGAACCGAAGGTCTATGGTTACGCCTCTTTCTCGTTCTTCCTTGAGGTTGTCAAGCACCCACGCGAACTTGAATGTACCCTTGCCCATCTTGTCGGCTTCATCTTGATACGCCTTGATGGTTCTTTCGTCGATTGCGCCTGCTTGGTAAAGCAAGTTTCCGGTGGTGGTGGATTTTCCGTGGTCAACGTGCCCCATGATTACGAGGTTTAAGTGGGGTTTCTCGCTTTTGCTCATTTGTTTTCCTTCCTATATTTTTCGTTTTTTCCTTAAATTTTAGTGCGTTAACACAACTGTTCTTCCAGTTATTTTAAGTTTATCATCCGACGTTCAGCGTTTATCAACTATATTTTGAGAACCTTTTCTGTTTCCTGAAGAGCGTCCCGTAATCCTTTACGCCATAACAATCGTTGTCGCTTTCGCGGTGATTGGCTTCGCTGCATTCATGCTTAAAAAAAGGCGATGACATTAAACTCGATTTAAAAATCGAGTCTGTTAGCTCTTCTCAACTCTGGAAAATAGTGTAATCGGTAACGTAGAAATCCTGCATATTAAAACAAAAGGTAGGGCAAAAACACCTCACCATGTACATGCAAAGGTCATAATGTACGCAGTATTTTAAAAAAGGAGGGATTGTGCCGGAGATATCACCAAGTTTCTTCTTTAAGCCATTCTTTAAGCTGTTTTTCGCTTAGCCCGTAACCGAGTCTTCCGTCAAGTCTCCTGCAAACCTTTCCCTCGTCGAAAAGTAGGACTGTTGGAACGGTTTCTATGGAATACTCGTCCCATAATGGATTATCATAATCATCCACTTTCACGCGTAGAGCCAAGTTAACACCTCGTTTTGAAGCGTTTTTGTCAAAAACTGGCAGAAAGCTTCTACAGTAGGGACACCAAGACGCGTAAAACAGCGCCAAAACTCTTTTGTTCTTCTTCAACTGGCTCTCAAGGTCACGTTTGTTGCTGACTTCTATCATGCTGAGTCTTCAAGAAACGAGTTCACGACGTTCTTAAACGTGTCGCTATTTGGAAACAAGAACAAAAGGTATTCTGTTTTTCAATCACATCATAGCCTTTGAATGGGCAAGAAAAAAGGGGAAATGCCGCGGGAGAAATCGACAAATTGAGTTTTCTTTGAAGTCAAGAGATATTGTTCGTCGGAGCCAGTTGTAAAGTACCTTTGGTGTTACCATGGTCGAAAATACGTTAGATCCTTTGGCTAAAGCTCACGCATTATTTCATTTAGGCTTTTTCCTACATACAGGGGGATTTCTTCCTTGATTCTGCTCACGGCAGGTATTAGTTTTTTGTCAATTTCGGCAATGCGATCAAGGACTTTGATTGCCGCCTTGAAATGTTCTGCTTCAAGTTTCATGGGTTTACGCTGGTCAACGATTTCAACTGCTTTAATAAACGGTTCGAGAACTTTTGTTGCTTCATCCCTAATCTCTTTGTTCGTTTTCAAAATATTCAGGATCCTTGTCACATCACCTATATTCCTTCGGGCGACAGACAAATAGGCACTTCCCTTCTCTGTGCGCAGTAGCCTATCTCTAAACTGCCGAACCGTCCCTATTGTCCTCTGATCGAAGCCCATTGTGACTGCGGACGCTTCTGCTGGGCAGACAAGTTCTATCTTGAACATTTCATCATCGATCCTATCATCGGGTTTTCCAGGCGGGATAGGCCCGTTAGGCTCACCATATGCTATTCTAAACCATCCAGCTGGTTGAGGCAACGGTTTGCCCAGTGGTGGCTCTCCCCAACAGGTTCCCCAGCTGTTCTTACAGATCCAACAACCATCTACATCGCTGTATCCAACAACCGTTATAGCATGATACCCAAGTAACTGACCCCAGGCATAACTGTAGACACCACCAGCATAGCTGATGAAATCTTGGAAGACCGACATAGTGGCAGGCATGCACCCATGCTCACTTATCAGCTTTTTCATTTCAGCTACGTTAGTGACAGATTTCCAGTCTCTTATCTTCGTAAGATCTAGTCTGTCCTTCCAGTCGGAGCAGCAATCATTAACGCATGATTGTGTAGGCGGCGCTTCGTATTCGAAGCAGCATTCATCAGGAACTCCGTCTGCCTTTAAGGCATCCAGCGCCAAGTTGACCCACCACCCGTAATTGCCTTCTGCTGGAGTGCATCGTCTCCCGTTACAGAAGTATAAGTGAGCCTCGGATAAGTCAGTGATTACTAAAGGATCGTTGTATATCCACTTCTTTAGCAGCATCTCCATGGCAGCATTTACTGAGAACGCGACGCACGAACCGCATGCACGTTGATCCTTGATTGGAGTCGTCCAATCGTCATCTGAAACATCTCTCCAATCCCATTCTGGGGGAGGATCAATGGGTCCTTCTTCCCCCGAGGCACTCACTTTTTTTTTCTTTTCCTTATCCTTTTTCTCTGGCTTTTCCTTCTTAGGTAGGACGCCGAGAAGATTCTTCCTTTCTTCTTCGCTCAGCTTTGATACTGATGTTATGTTTGCTTTCCATCTCAATTTCTTCGATTTAATAGCCTTTCTGATTTCCTTCACTTCTTCTTGTGCCTTTTTCTCTCTTTCTTTCTTACTCATTTTCTCACCTCCCTTCATATTTTATTGAAGTAATAGCAAATCGGAAAAGATTGGAACAAGGCTAAACTATAATTATACTTCTCTTCAAAAAAATTTTTTGAACAATCTCTTGTTAATTTTTCTGAGAATCTTCTATTACATTATATGTGGAAATTGCATTTTGAAAATAAATCGCAAAAGCACCATTCTAAAACCGAAATTCGCATTGAATTAATAGACGTTTTTCCCAGCTTGTTAAAGGCATCCAAACGGGAAAACCTTTCAAGCAACCTTCAGTGTGTTACATTCTAGAGGACAGAGAATTCGACGAAGACGTCTACAAGCTTTCTTCAAAATATCTCGAGGAGAACATGCCAAACTACTGCAAGGTAGAAGAAAGCAGGAAAGTTGTTGTTGAATGCTTCTACAATGGACATTGGGGATACTGGAAGTTTTCTCCTATACTCGGCGAGGTTGCAGGTAAAAGCGGTTTCGCTAAAGTCGAAAGATGGCTCGACCAATGGTCCGAAACAAAAGGCGATTTTGAATACAATAAGAAATATTGGTTGTGGTTGCTCAAAGTAAAGTATCCTGCTCAAGAAGTACAATCAGACTGCTTGGCATAGGTGATTAACTGGGCGAATTGTTTTGACCGAGAATTCGCATTCAAACAGAAAAGATGCCGCTAGCTACGTGAAGCCAAAAAATTCGGATGCGCTTGCAAAAACTCCAGTTATGTAGAGTTTTATTTCAAGCTGTAAACATTTTGGTTTGAAAAATATTTATCAAAGATTCGAGTTAGACAATGGTATGAAAATTAATAACTTATCGAGCTACGCGAAAATTGTTGGAAAGTCCGAAATAGATAAAATTCACGTTGAAGCTGAGAAACTTTCAGGGAAGCACATTACCTGTGTTAACTCTACTTATCAAGGAGGCGGAGTCGCAGAGATTCTCAACAGCTTAGTGCCTTTGTTTGATCAGGTGGGGGTAGATTTTGGATGGCGGATTTTGCATGGTACTCCAGACTTCTTCACCATAACCAAGAAGTTCCATAATGGGCTTCAAGGAAGCAAAATCAATCTTTCCCAAAGAAAAAAAGAGATTTACTGCGAAACCAACAGAAGATTTTCTACTTTTACTCATCTGGATCATGATTTAGTCATTATACATGATCCCCAGCCCTTGCCGTTAATCTCGTTTTACAAGAAGACCCAACCGTGGATATTTCGGTGTCATATTGATATTTCCAATCCCAACGAGGAAGTTTGGGACTACCTGAAAGCGTTCATCCAGAAATATGATCATTTCGTAGTTTCACTGCCAGAATACAAAAAGGATGACCTTGATATCCCTCAAAGTGTTATCCGCCCTGCCATAGACCCGATGACTGCAAAGAACAAGCTTGTTTCCGAAACCAAGATTTCCAAGTACTTAGCCAAGTTCGAAATAGACCGAAAAAAACCCATTATCTCGCAGGTCTCCAGGTTTGACCCGTGGAAAGATCCGATTGGAGTGGTGAAAATTTTTGAGCGGGTAAGGAAAAAAATGGATTGCCAGCTGGTTCTCTTGGGGCAATTCGCGACGGATGACCCTGAAGGACACAAGATACTACTATCCCTTCAAAAGAAAGTGGACAAAAGCCCCTTCAAAAACGACATCAAACTGCTTGTAGTAGATAATGCGTTCTTAGTCAACTGCTTGCAGAGAGCCTCATCGGTTGTTATCCAAAAATCCTTGAAGGAAGGATTCGGACTAACAGTTTCCGAAGCCTTGTACAAAGGCACTCCAGTCGTCGCGTCTAAGGTCGGCGGCATTCCTCTTCAAGTTGTGGATGGCGTGAACGGCTTTCTGCATAACCCTTACGACTTTAAGGGTTTCAGTGATAGCGTAATTAAACTATTGAAGGATGAAAAACTGAGAGCTACGATGGGAAAGGCAGGAAAAGAGCATGTGACAAAGAACTTCCTGATTACGAGGTTGATGCTTGATTGGCTGTACCTGATGAACAAGGTGCTTTCTGAACAAGGCAAGTAAATTGAGTTGTAATTTATGAATAGGCTACTAATTGTGTCGAATCGGTTACCTGTGACCATTCAGAAGAAGAAAGGCAAATTGTATTTTAACCAAAGTGTTGGAGGATTAGCCACCGGTTTAGGTTCCGTCTATAAATCCTTCAACAGTAAGTGGGTAGGATGGTGCGGAATCCCCTCAGAAAGAATTGACTTGGAAGAAAAGAAAACCATTGAAGCCAGATTGGATAAGGAATTTTCTAGTTATCCAGTGTTTCTCTCAAAGAAAGATGTTGAATTATACTACGGGGAGTTCTGCAACAGAACCCTGTGGCCTCTCCTCCATGGCTTCACTCAATACGCAACCTACGACAAGAATTCGTGGAAAGCCTACGAAAAGGTAAATGAGATTTTTGCTAAAGGCGTTTTAGAAATCGCAGAGCCCGAAGACATTGTTTGGATACATGATTATCATCTGATGCTTCTTCCCAGTCCCCTTAGGAAAAAACATCCGAACATGACCATAGGGTTCTTTTTACACACCCCTTTCCCAAGCTCAGACGTTTTCCGTTTACTTCCATGGCGAGAAAAAATTTTGCTGGGGCTGTTGGAGGCGGATCTCTTAGGGTTTCACACCTACAGTTACGTTCAAAATTTTCTTATGACCGTGCGCCGTCTGCTAAGTCTCAATCACACTTTAGGAAAAATAATCGTTGGTAGCCATATGGCAAAAGTGGATTCTTTCCCCATCGGAATCGATTATCCACGGTTCGCCGATGCAGAGGCTAGACCCAAAGTGCAGGCAAGCATCAAAAATTTGAGCAGAAAATTGGGAAAAACTAGGGAAATTTTGTCGATAGATCGATTGGACTATACGAAAGGCATACTTCACAGGCTGAAAGGCTTTGACCTTTTCCTTAACAGTTATCCTGAATTCAAGGAGAAGGTTACTCTGGTGCTTGTGGCTGTTCCCTCCCGTACGAAAGTTAAACGTTATCAATCTCTCAAGAAAAACGTTGACGAACTCATAGGTAAAATCAACGGGGACCATGGCACTTTAGGCTGGACGCCGATTCAGTACATTTATCGTTCTTTGCCGTTTCACAGTTTGCTAGCGTTGTATAGGATTTCGGACGTTGCCATGATTACGCCTTTAAGAGACGGCATGAACTTGATTGCCAAGGAGTATGTGGCAACAAAAACTGATGGCAAGGGCGTTCTGATTCTTAGCGAGATGGCTGGGGCTGTTGAAGAACTTAGAGAGGCTATTATAGTTAACCCAAATAGCGTAGAAGAGATTGCGGAAGCCTTGAAGAGGGCGCTGTCTATGCCTGAAGACGAGCAGGTTAGGCGGAATAGAATAATGCAGGATAGGCTCCGCAACTACGACATCACGGTTTGGGCGAATGATTTCATGAATAGTTTGTCGCAAGTTAAGAAGGATCAGAAGGAGTTAAGTGCTAAAGAAGTGGGCAGTGAAATAAAAACTAAAATTGTTGATGATTACCTCAGAAGCGAGAGCCGATTGATTTTTCTAGACTATGATGGAACGCTGGTGCCGTTTGCGGCTACGCCTGAAGCGGCAAAACCTGATGCTGAACTTCAAAATCTGCTGGTTTCCCTCGCTGAAGACGTTAAGAACCAAGTTGTGATTATAAGCGGGCGGAACAAGGAGGCTTTAGAAGAGTTTTTTGAAGATGTTAACGTCGGGTTGGTGGCTGAGCATGGCGCGTGGATTAGAGATGAACGGGGTAGATGGGCGACAATAGGGGACTATAACACTGATTGGAAAGAGAAGGTAAAGCCGATTCTTGAACGTTTCAAGCGTAGGACGCCGGGGGCTTTGGTGGAGGAGAAGGATTTCTCGTTGGTGTGGCATTATCGGAGGGCAGATCCAGAACTGGCTACAGTCAGGGTTGCAGAGTTGAAAGAAACGCTTTACTTCCTAACTGCAAATCTTAAGCTGGATGTTGCTGAGGGAAACAAAATTGTGGAAGTGAAAAATGCGGGTATAAACAAGGGTCATGCTGCCATGAAGTGGATTTCCGAGAAGAGGTGGGATTTTATTTTGGCGGTTGGAGACGACCTCACGGATGAAGATCTTTTCAGAGAGCTTCCTGAGTTTGCGTATTCAATCAAGGTTGGGTTGGCGCCTTCGAGGGCGAAGTTGCGGTTGAAGTCTCAAGTTGAAGTGAGGTCTTTGTTGAAGAGTTTGCGTGATGCGTGACACTGTTTTTCAAGCGTGCCGTGGCTGGGAAATTGTATTTAACTTGTTTTGCGGAGAGTATTAGGTTGAAGTGTTATGCCGACGAATCTGCCTCCTGAAGCCAAGGACAAGTGGGCTGAAGTTGAAAACACGCACAACCCGAAGGAGAAGCTTCAGCGGATGCAGGAATTCCTAAGCCTCGTGCCGCAGCATAAGGGCACCATGAAGCTGCGTGGGCAGGTTAAGAAGAAGATGGCTGTCTTGCGCAGGGAGGTGGAGGAGCGTAAGGGTAAGCGGGCTGGGAGGGGTGGTCCGAAGTTTTTTGTTGAGAAGGAGGGTGCGGCGCAGGTGGCGTTGTTGGGGGTGACTAATGTGGGTAAGAGTTGTTTGCTTGGGGCGGTGACGAACGCGAACGTGGTGGTCTCGGCTGCGCCTTACAGCACGCGTGAGCCTGTGCCTGCCGTAATGAGCTTCGAGGATGTGCAGTTTCAGTTGGTGGAGGCGCCTGCGGTGATGCGGGGTTCTGCGGATGGGCGGGCTTGGGGGTTGCAGACGCTTGCGTTGGCGCGGAACGCTGATGGCTTGATCCTTATGGTGGATTTGGGGGGTGATGCGGTTGGGCAGCTGCGGCTTGTGTTGGGTGAGTTGGAGAGGGCGCGTGTTTTGGTGAGTAAGCCTCGGGGCAGGGTGTATATTGACCGCAGGTACATGGGTGCGGGGTTGCGTGTGATTTTGGTGGGGCGGCTTTTGGATGGCACGATGCGGGATGTTGAGGCTTTGCTGCGGAGCTACCGGATTGGGGATGCGGTGGTGAAAATCAGTGGTGAGGTGGCGCTTGATGATGTGGAGGACGCGATTTTTGAGAACACTACGTACAGGCCGGCGGTTGTGGTGGCGAACAAGCTGGATGTGGCGGGGGCTGATGTGGAGTTGCGGCGGTTGGAGGGGTTTGTGGCTGGGCGTGTTCCTGTGGTTGCCGTCTCATGTGAGAAAAAGCTGGGTTTGGAGCGGCTTGGCGCTGTGTTGTTTGGTGCGTTGGGTGTGATTCGGGTTTATACGAAGCAGCCTAGTGTTCGGGAGCCTTCGCAGCGTCCGTTTACGTTGCGGTGTGGTGCGACTGTGGCGGATTTGGCTCGGAGCATTCACACGGATTTTGAGCGGGATTTTGCTTTTGCTCGTGTGTGGGCTGAAAGGCTTGTGTTTAGTCCGCAAAAAGTTGGGGTGAGTTTTGGGTTGGAGGATGGGGATGTGGTTGAGATTCATGTGCGCTAGCGTTTAGCGTGAGGATTGGGCGATGCGTTCGATTTCGTGGCGTTTGGCGATGCCTGCGCTTTTGATGTCTTTGTTGGCTGCTAGGATTAGTTCGTCTGCGATGGTTTCGGGTAGGCTGCGGGGGTTGTTGGCTGCGTTGTTGCGTGCGCCTTCGGTGAGGTTGCGGAGCGCGAGGTCTATGCGGCGTTGGGGTGCTATGTCCACGCTGAGGTGGTAGACGACTCCGCCGTAGCTGAGGCGTGTGGTGTCTTCTGCTGGTGAAGAGTTTTCTACGGCTTGGACGAGGATTTCTACGGGGTTTTTTCCTGTGCGTAGGTGGATTATTTCGAGCGCGTTTTTTACCATGTTGGTGGCTCGGGCTTTTTTGCCTGCGTTTTTGCCTGGGCGCATGAAGCCGTTTATGAGGCGTTCTACGATGTTGACGTGGGCTTTGCGGAAGCGTTGGTGTTCGTGGCGTCCCATGCTGTGTGGTAGGGTCATGGGTGTTAGGTTTATGTAGCGTTGTAAGCCTGGGTCTTTGACTGTTATGTCGTTGAAGGTCCATTTTTGGAAGAGTAGGATGTCTGGTTTTTTGCTCATGCGGTCACCGTGCGGGTTTTTGTTTGCGTCCGTAGACGAGTTCTTTTAGGCTTACGCCGTTGACTTTGATGACTTTCCAGCGGACGCCTGGGATGTCGCCCATTGCGCCGCCTCGGGTGCCGCCTATGCCTTCCACGAGAACTTCATCATGCTCATCTACCACGTTCAGGGCGCCGTCGCCTGGCAGGAACGCGGTGATTAAGCGTCCGTTTTTGATGAGTTGTGTGCGGACGCATTTGCGTATGGCGCTGTTCGGCTGTTTGGATTCAACGCCTACTTTTTCTAGGACTATGCCGCGGCTCATCGGTGCGCCCTGTAACGGGTCGACTTTTTCGTCTAGGCGGAGCATGCGGCGGTTAAAGTAACGATCTGACCAACGGAAGTTCTTCCGTTTGGCTTTAAGCTGTCTTGCGGCGAATTCGCCTCTCGGGGATTTTGGACACATGCTTTACGTTTCCTCTTTTGCACAGCATAAATTCCAACACACATATATAAACAAAACGAACCAAACTACACAACAAATAACACAAAACTCTTTTCGGACAATGAAATGGGATTACCAGCAAGAGTTATATAGTGATCTTCAACATTGAAAAAGTCCAAATAGTATAATCTAAAATTAAAGGTTCGGATTTTAATGTCATTAGAACCTTCTTCCGAGTTGAAACCGATTAGCCAATCAATTGAACCGAGAACACGTTCACCATTATATGATATGCATTCCTATTGGTCAAAAAAACCGTTCACAGTTACCGCGGTCTATATTGAAAATTTCACGAAAGAAAAAGACATAGTACTTGACCCATTTTGCGGATGCGGAGTTACCAGCATTGAAGCGTTAAGAGCAAACAGGAAGACTTTAGCTGTGGACATTAATCCATTAGCTATATTCGTAGCAAGAGGAATAGCTAAACCCGTTAATATAGTAGACATGAAGAAAGCATTTAAGACCGTGAAAACAAAGGTCCAGAAGGAAATAAACGCCCTCTACGAAATTAAATGCCCGAAGTGTAAACAGAAGGCAATCGCAACTTATTTTGTGTGGAATGGAGACAAAACCGCAGAAGCGAGTTATGAATGCCATTTCTGTAAAAGCAAAGGTAAGACAACAAAAATTGACCCAAAAGACATCGAGAGAATAGAAGCTCGACAAATACCTTTCTGGTATCCCACGACAAAACTCACGTGGAATACTAGAATTAATATCCACCGCGGAACAACCGTTGATGCTTTGTTTACCAAGAGAAACTTGATAGCCCTTTCAATTCTTAACAATGCGATAGAGGCGTTGCGGGAAGGTGATTCAAGAGAAGTGATGAGATTCATATTCAGTTCATGTTTGAGGCTTTGCAGTAAATCAGCACAACGGCGTGGAGATAGTGGAAGTGTTGCGCAAGTACCTAATTTGTGGATACCTGAAAACAATAGACTTGAGAAAAATGTCTGGAAAGTTTTTGAAGCGAAATATCGCAACGCATTAAAAGGTAAGACAGAATGCAATAGCTCCATCGGAAATCGCTATAAAGAAGCAAAAAACTTTGAAGATATTAGAAAAGAAAAGAAAAGACCATTCTTTTCCTAAGGCAATCCACAACAGATCTATCAACAATACCTTCAGAAAGTATTGATTACACAATAACTGATCCTCCTTACTATGACGAAATCCCTTATTTGGAACTGAGTACGCTTTGGACATCATGGTTAAAGTTGGAATACACCAAAGAAGATTTTATAAAAGAGATTGTTGTGAGCGACAGTCCTGAAAGGGAAAAAGACTTCGAGAATTACAAGGTATTGCTGGAACAGGCTTTCAAAGAAGTATTCAGGGTGATGAAAGCGGGCAAATGGGTCTCGGTATGGTTCCATAACAGACAGTTGAAAGTTTGGAATGCACTAATTAACATTCTCCGAGAAGTGGGCTTTGACCTAGTTGATATGGTGTATCAGCCTCATTCACTTATAGCCTTCAAACAAGCCAAAAGTCCCTCTGGGACACTTAGAGGACATTTCATACTCAACTTCAAAAAACCTTTGGCTGTTGAAAAACCCTTGGAAATTGGGGGTGTGAATATAGAACAAGTGATGATTCAGACAGCCAGGAAAGTTACCGTTGAAAGAGGTGGAGCTACTCTGAGTGAAATCTATCAGGAATTGATTCCAGTTCTGGTCAAATACGGTGCCCTTGATGTAATGACCAAGATGCAAACTGACTTAGAACCATTTATGGACAAGAATTTTAGAAAACAAGACGACAAGTGGTATGTGAAAGAAGAAGATTATGGAAAACTGGGAGATCATATACCGCTTCGAGCCCGCCTCAAACTGTTTATTCCGAGTATTGTGATAAGGCTTGATAAAACGCAAAAGGAGTTCTCGTTTGACGACATTTATAAACCCTTATTGCCTCTTTTGGCAAATGGTAAAACAACCGAAAAAAAAGAAATTATTGCTGTACTAGCGGATTATGCTGAAGAAACTGAGTCTGGAAAATGGAAGATGAAAAAGCCAAAAGTTCAGATAACGTTGGAGCCTGTTTTATCAACGAAGTTGCCGACCACTCCGTCCGAAATGACACATGACAACATTATTCTTATGTTGGCAAAGTTAGGGGAATACGCAGGTTGTTCTGTTCACATAGGTAAAACAGAGCGGAAAAGAAACAAAGAACTTGACAAGATTGGAGTACCTGATTTGCATACGTTGCCATTAGAAACGGCAGTTCTCAAAGTAATCGAACAAATTGACATACTGTGGTTGAAGAATAAAACAATCGTAACGGCATTTGAGGTCGAAGAGACTACACCAGTTTATTCTGGATTAGCTCGTTTTTCTGACCTAGTAAAATCTATGCCAAACATTCGAATGAAAGCCTATGTCGTCGCACCAGAAATCAAAACTCAGAAGGTCATTACTGAATTTAATAGGGGAACGTTCAAAGAAATAGCCAAAAAAGAGAAATGGCGGTATATTTTGTATTCTGATCTTGCACGCATGTATGAAACAATTCAAGAGGAAAGGCTGAAAATAAGACCTGAAACAATGGAAAACATAGCGAAGAACCCATTTGTCTAGCAAAATTCATGCAGTGCTAAGTATTCAGATGAGTGCCGCACGTTTTATAAAACATAATTTATGTCCACTGGTTGTTGTCTAGCAAAGTTCGTCAGAAAAATTGAAAAGCTAATCAAAAGTTGTGAGAGCAATATGGCTAAAAGTAAAGTAAGAGACCTATTAAGGCATAAGCACAACCCCAAAGAAAAGAAAGTATTGTCTGCAGAGAACACGTCAGTTCTTAGTTGGTTTTATGATGTGATTTTGTAGTTGTTGTTCTGTGGTGGCTTTTTCGGTTAGGTCTTTGAGGGCTTGGTTCAGGGTTGCCGTGGTAGCAGGGTCTAACGGATTTTCTGGGTGGAATCTTCAGGATTGTTTCATAAGAGATATAAACGCGGGTTCTAATAGACAAGTATGGGGCTTGAATCGTGAGTACTAGAGTTTTGGAAGACATCCGAGAGGAACTGAAAGAGATCAAACTCCTCTACAAAGAGCTAGTTGAAAAACTCATACCCACAGAAGAACCGACGAAGGAAGAAAAGAAAGCCATAAGGGAAAAAGACGAAATCGCCAGCGAAGAAGAACTGATGAAAACCTTGGGCTAAAGCCAATGTTCGAGATTAAAATTAAGAGAAAGCCCTCAGAACCCTCGCAAAAACACAGACCATTCCTGTGGACAAAAAACAATTCTAATCCACTACGTGGGTCGAAGAGAAAAAGCCTACGAATAACAAAAATTGAGCCTATTTATAGGGGAGGGGGTAGTGTCCGCAGAGTACAGGTGGTTTCTTTGTTATTTCGGCTCTGCAGGCTCATTCACTGCCTTTTCTGC
>CAZWPI010000021.1:0-18008 GCA_964636055.1 uncultured Candidatus Bathyarchaeia archaeon | reverse complement strand
GGCTTTGGCTGATGCTGGAGGACTAGCGCGTGGAAAAACTTATACCCCCTCTATATATAGCTTGAACTGACGCTTAGACTTTTGCGGGCTAGCTGCTCGGAAAAGACTATAGCCCCCTTATATAAAGGACCTATATCGTTCTGAAGAACCCATCCGCTGTTTTCAACATGCTTTTGGTTGCGGAAAGAATATTAGAAGTCTGTAGGTCTTGACGAAATTTACAAATGTCACTAGAGAGTATTGGGGTATCATGTATCGACATGTGCTTTTAGAGCTTGTTCTGGCGTTAAAACCTTCAGTCCTTGTATGTGTCTGTGGTGCTTCAGGTTTCTGGTAATCAGTGGCATGCTGCTGACTTTGCAGATGCAACCGACGAAGAGGCCTCTTATCTCGATGGGTTCTCCACGTTTTCTCAAATCCGCCAAACCAAGCCAGTGCCTTCTGGAAAACTGATTTATACGTCTTAATTCTACTACTAGCTTATGAAAGAACTAGCCTTTTACGTGACGAACGCGGAAGAGATCAACAGAAAATACAGCGGAAAGCACATAGCAATTGTTGACAACGAAATCGTTGCAAGCGGCGATGATCCAAAGGAAGTCTGGGAGGCAGCCAGAAAAAACATCCAGAGAAAAAGCCAGTTTTAGCATTCGTGCCAAAAGAAGAAACACTGGTGCTAAAGATTGGTTGAGTTTGCATACAGGAAAGAAAAATCGGGACTGGTAGGAGACATCTTGCGACCAGTTGCTCAATTAGAGATTAAATCCAAAAAGGATGACTGGTTTCCCGTTATCATGTACATAGATTCTGGAGCCGATATATCACTAGTTCCAAGAAATTTCGGCTCACTCTTAGGCTTGGACCCAACAAAAAACTTGGTCAAATCAGAGGCATTGGAGACGCAATCGTCCCGCTATCGCTGCAAGACGTAAATTTTAGGATTGAAAAACACGAAATAAGGGTAAAAATTGCTGTTGCCTTGATAAATGAAGTGCCTTACGTCTTAGGAAGATATGATTTCTTCAAATTGTTTAAAATTTCGTTCCAAGAATACGATAACAAAGTTGTTATCGAAAAAGCGGCGTAGAGAAATCATGGCGGCCTTTTCTGAGCATACTGATATCGCCGCGGCTTTCCTTCACGAGTCAATATTCCATCTTTCACCAAATCAATCAACGCGTGGGCTACGGCTGTGCGGTCGTAGTGGAAGCCTCGTCGTGCCATTTCGCTGTGGACTTCGCTTAAGCCTCTTGGGTGGGCGAACCAGTTTTCTTCCCAGAGTTTTTGGATTACGCCTTTGCATGTTTCTGCTCTGGGCGGCGGCACTGCTCGCTCCGTTAAGCGTGTGTCTTTGAGTTTTTCGGTTACGGTGGAGAGTATCTTGTCTACGGCGGATTGCAGCTGGTCTTCTTGACTTTCTATTTCTATTTCGATTTCGCCAATCTTCATCTTCACGCGTATTGGTGGTTTTTGCGGTTTTTCTGTCAAGTTGTCACCTATTGCTTATTGTATTGTGCAAGATGCGCATGCACAACACTTAAATATTTCCACCATCCCCATATTGGCTATTGGTGAATCTTGGTGATTGAACAATACACAATAACAACAACCCCCAAATATAATTTTCCACAACCCACCATCGACACAACATTACCCCAACGCTTCCTCGAGCAATCTCTCCATTCACTCAAACAAGTGCAACACACAACCCCCTTTCAACTAAATCAACAACACTTTCAACAACTCAACACAACAGAGCAATACCCCTCAAGCCTCCAGCTCAACCGCACACCAATACCGCTCAAACCCAACCACCAAGAAACAATAATCAGCGCCATCGACACCTCCACCATAAAAATCGGCGAAACCAGCACAGGCATCATAATCGCCATCCGAGGCGCCACCGTCTGGAAACAAAACCGCAAATACCGCTACACACGCCTAGGACCATTCATCTTCCACATCACCGAAGAAAACAAAAAAGAAGTCTACAACACGCTGGAACGCGCCTACTTCGCCAACCGCTACGAAAGCCCGCACCAATACGCGCCTAACCTAATGCAGATGCCCATGCGGCTGGCTAGCCTGCTCGAACGATGGCTGCAAACCATGATAGCCAAAACCGTAACCGACGGCTTAATCCTCCTCGACGGCAGCCTAACCTCAGGAACATTCGACACTCCCGTGCACCGCATGAGAGAAATCCTCCACCAAGCCAGAAAAAACCGCAGCACCGTCCTCGCGTTCAGCAAGATGACAACCCTCCGCGTAAACGGCTACCTCATAACCGACCAGCTGCCCAACAGCGAACCACCCTACCTTCTTGAGACAACTGGCTTGCGGTTCAAGCCGCCCACCGTACTGCTTGGCGACGTGTATGTGGCAAGGCTCAACAAAGCAAACTACGCCTTCAGACTGGACATCGACAAGGAAATCCCACTAACCCAGCGACTGGAGGCAGTCGAGAAAATAGTAGGCAACGACCTCTACACACAAAGCTACCCCGAAACCCTGCGCTTAGCACATATTCTGTGCACTTTCACCGCCAACGAAGTCCTCGCCATGCAACACTTCATCACCCGCAAACACGGCATCCAAATAATCAACCGACCCGACATGCACCGCTTGTTGTTCGGACCATTCGGCAAAGGAGAAATCTACTCATGAAACTCTACAAAAAAGAAGGCAACATACTCCAAATCCTAAGCTTCCCAAACGAAAACGCCGAAAAAGGCGACTACCTGCTGGTGGAAGACCCAGACGCCAGAAAAGCGCTAATCGCCCAAGTGATTGACGTGCAATTCGCAAGCATCCCCGGCGTACTCGAAGAGTTGCTGCGCACGCTCCCAGACGGCGGCGTACCAATCCAAGGCGAAGACATCGACCCGCTGGAAATCGCCCCGCACATCACGTACATCCAAGACGCCAGCCTGCTCATCTGCAAAACACGGGCAACACTGGAAAACGACGCGTTAAGCCCCAGCAACAGCTGGCTGCCCAGCCGCTCCCAGTCCACCATCAAAAAACTGTCCGTGCCCGTGCTGCTGAAGCTCGCCAACGTCGAGGGAACGCGACCCATAATTCTCGGCGGCACCAAAGACTCCTCGCTCCTGACCATAGACGCGACAGCCGTAGACGGCACGTTGAACATCATAACGGGTAAGAAGGGCTGCGGCAAATCCCACCTGTCCAAGCTCCTTATGGCAAGCCTTATCGGCTACAAGGCAACCGTGGTCATCTTCGACCTGAACGGCGAATACACAAGCATAGGCATGACCCAAGACGGAAAAAGAAACATGTACTACAACAAAATCCACGCGCTAACGCCCTCACAAAACTTCAAAGTAGCCCTCGACCAGCTGCACCTCAACGTGGTAATGGGCATACTCATTCACGCCCTGCACCTGCCTGGGACATCCTCACGCGAGTTCAGGCGCCTCTGGAAAACCCTGAAAGACAAGGGGCGCCTCACGCTGCAGGAGTTGGGCGAGGAAATACGCAACTTGAACTGCAACCAGCACGTGCGTGACGCGCTGGCTTCCCGCTATCACGCCCTCGTCAACTCGGGCTTCTTCACTGATAACCCTGCGGAATCAACGCTTTTAGACGAGTGCTTGTTGAAAGCCAAGGATCAAGGCGGCGCCATCATCATAAACCTCAGAAACACAAGCACCATCGACCGCCAAATAGTAGTCGAATACGTTCTCGGAAAGCTCGTTGATTCCCTGCAAAGCTGGAAACTCAACGCCGTTTTTCTCTTCGCCGAAGAGGCGCACCTTTACCTCCGCGAAACATACTGGGACGACATAGTCACGCGCATGCGCCACTTGGGCATATTCACCACTTTCATAACCAACCAGCCCGACACCATCCGCGAAAACATCTACCGCCAAGCAGACAACATCTTCCTCTTCAACTTCACGAATGAGCACGATTTAGACGTCGTAAGCCGCGCAGCCCGCGTGGACGCAGAAACCGTCCGCTCCATCGCGCGAGACCTGCCGCCGCATCACTGCCTAACCTTAGGAAGAGTCGTACGGGATTTTCCGATAGTCACGCGGGTCAGAGCGTTAGACATCAAGACGATGGGCGAAACACGGCTGTTCTTCAAAGATAAAAACTAGGATTCTCCAGCTTCTCCCTGTTTCGCCTAAAGAACAAGCGGAAGGATTCTGTTAAATCGTATTCTTCCACCTCGTTGAAGGGCACCCACTTCAAAGCATCGGCGTCGCTTGCCGCTTTAGGCTTACCGCTCTTTACGGTTACAAGATAATCGACAATCACGTAATGGTATATCACGGCGCCTTTTTCGCCCAAGCTAACGTAATTTACCACGTCAACAAGCCGCGGCTCATACACTTCCAAGCCCGTCTCCTCCTTCACCTCGCGGACAACCGCCTCTTCCACGCTTTCGCCGAGTTCTACTAAGCCGCCTGGAACGCTCCATTTGCCTTTGCTGGGCTCGTTTTTTCTTTTTTCAAGCAGAATTTTGTCTCCATCGAGGATTACGGCGCCGACGCCTACAACTGGCTTTTTAGGATACTGCCTGCTCAACACGCAAACCTCTGCTTCTGGTATAGGGCTACTCGTATCTTAAAGCTTCTACGGGTTTAAGCTTTGAAGCCCGCCAAGCAGGGTACAACGTAATAGTGTCATTCGGTTTTGAGTAAGAGTGCATTACCTTCAACTTTCACTTCGTAAGATGGCTCATCATTGATTTTAGGGTGAAAAAGCGGAATCTTGGGGCCTGAAATAACCTTTCCTGTAGTTACGTCAAATTTCGATTTGTGCCTTGGGCATGTTACAACATTGCCCTCTAAGGAACCTTGTGAGAGATTACCGTTGGCATGTGTGCATCTATTTCCCATAGCGTAATAGTTTCCATCTAAATTAGCGACTAAATACTCTTTTTCTCCGACCTTAAACATCTTCATTTTGCCAACTGGAACTTCGGATAGCTCGCCCACTTTAACAAAACTCATGTTTTCACCTCCTATGCGGCTTGACATTTTTATTCATACCTTAATGCCTCTACTGGTTTGTCATATTTTTTCTCTTTTAATTCTTTTACTTGCGCAAGGAAGGCGCGTTTCTTAGGGAAGTCCTTGCACTTGTAGATGCGAAGTGTCCTTCGAGGTGCTATACGGCATCTTTTTCGAGCATTCTTGCGCCTGAGTCGGGGAGCCAATTGAAAGAAAGGACATCTTGAACAAAGGGTGCTCAAATTTGTTTCCTCCGAACCTCAGGTTTTTAGAGGTAGCTGTTTGGTTTTGCTTGTACAAATGGTTTCGAACTGCTTTCTTTGTTTGAGTATTTGCTCAAGTGAACTCCTTTCTCTCGAAGAGTATTAGTCCCAAGGCCGTTGTAATGATGAAGTATAGTCCTATAATGGCAACCTCGTCGCAGACATCCGAAACCTCGCTAAGTAAGGGGCTACTCATGAAAATCAGCCTTTTTTTGTTCTTCAGGGATTTAATCTATTCTTACCTTGTCATCATTCTTCTGAACACTGGCACCGCAATCGCAGTCATGACTGCGCCGAAAGCGATGAGGATTATCAGCTCTGTGGAGATTTCGGGTATACCTGCGCCGAGCACCATCACTTTTCTGAGAGCATCAGCAGCGTAAGTGAGGGGCAGGAACTTGGAGACCCCCTGCATGTACCAGGGCATCTGCTGTATCGGGAAGAACACGCCGCTGAGGAACATCATTGGAAACATCAGCGTCATCATGAGCATCTGCGCGGTTTCTTGGTCTTTTGTGAAGGAAGTTATCACTATGCCTAATCCGACGAAGGAGAATATGCCCAGTAGAAGGAGTCCGAACACAAGTAGGATGTTGCCGTGAATGGTGACGCCGAATAATCCTACTGCGAGCACAAGTATAATCACACCTTGGATGAGTCCTCTTGCTACTTGGCCCAGGGTTTTTCCCAGAATTATGGAGAGCCTGTTGATTGGTGCCACCATCATGCCGTCCATTGTGCCGATTTCTTTCTCCTGAGAAATAGCCACTGGGAGCCCAGTCATGACGCTCATCATAACCGTCAGAGCTATGATGCCTGGGGCGATGAAGTCAAAGTAGCTCGGGGTTCCAGAAACTATGCCTTGGGTTTGCACGTTGTAGGGTTTTACTATGGCGAGGGGGTTGGTTGCGTTCAGCGGCTGAACCTTCTGGATTGCCAACTGCGTGCCCATTTGGTCAAACACAGCGGACAAAGCGGCTTGGACCGTTGCGGAAACCTGCGGATTCGACTGATCGCTTATGATTATGAGGATGCCCTGTTGCCCTGTCATGATGCTTTCGGAGAAGTTGCTGGGTATGATGATGCCTCCGTTCAGTTCTCCTCGTTGCACCATGTCTTTGATGTCGTCAACTGTGGACACATTGGAGAGCTTGAGCATGTTGGTTTGGGCGTTGAAAGCCTGCAAGCCCATAATGAAGGTTTGGCTTGGAATAGTTGAATTGTTGTAGCCTAAATCTTCATTCACGAGCCCAATGGGCAAATTGTTCAATGTGGAGCCGTTGGATGGATATATGAAGCCAACCATAACCATCATGAACAGCGGCATGACTATAAGCAAAACTAGGCCCAGTCGGTTTCTAAACAGTTCAGTCAGGTCTTTCGAAGCTATTCGGAAGCTGTGTGAAAGCAGAGTTTTTGCGCCCATGTTACTTCACCTTGTTAGCGTCCTCGCGCTTGTGGTCTTTGTCCAAACCGCCGCCGCGTCTCCATAGGAATCTTCTGGTCTGCGACGTCTCTCACCTGGTGGCCAGTGATGTGCAGGAACACGTCCTCCAGTGTTGGCTGAAGGTTCTGCACGGAGTTGATTTTTCCTTTCTTTGCACGTACCGCGTCTATTACTGAGTTAAAGGCTTCGTTGCCGTGAACGATTATGCGGAGGTGCATCGAGTTTTCTTGGGAGACAGAATCTACGCAGTCGAGTTTTCGAATCGTATCTATCAGTTCTTGGTTGAGGTTAGCAAGTTCTAAACTAATTATTGTGGTATCCGCTCCTGAGATTATCTTCTTCAAATTAGTTGAAGTGTCGAGTGCAACGATCTTGCCATGGTCCACGATGGCTATTCGGTCGCACAACAGGTCAGCGTCAACCATCATGTGCGTAGTAATAAGGACGGTTGTGCCGTTTTCTTGGTTAAGCTTCTTTATGAACTCCCTAATCTCGACCGAGGATTGAGGGTCCAAACCCAACGTGGGCTCATCAAGAAACAGGACTTGGGGCATGTTAAGGAGGGCACGTACCACGTTTATTCTTTGGCGCATGCCCGTGGAGAAAGTTCCTACTTGCGAGTTCTTCCACTTAGTAAGCTGAACCAGCCCTAACAGGTCGTCGATTCTCTTGTTTAAGACAGCTTTGGGAATGTTGAAAAGGTTGCCAAAAAACCGCAGGTTCTCAGCTGCTGTTAAGCGGTTGTACATTATCATTTTTTCGGAAACGATGCCGATTAGCTTGCGGACTTCATTATCGTTTTTCAAGATGTCATAGCCGCCTATGACGGCAGTTCCCTTTGTAGGTCTAGCTAACGTTGAGAGTACTCGCAAGGTTGTGCTTTTTCCCGCACCGTTTGGACCTAGGAGACCGAATATTTCACCTTTCTTCACATCGAAGCTGATGTTGTCTACGGCGGTGAACTTGCCGAACATTTTCGTCAGGTTCTTGACTTCAATTATGGAAATGTTCTTCATTGAGGGTCATCTTGAATACAATATTATTCAGTGCAATATATCGCGGTAAAATATAAGTATTACTCATGATTACTATATAGACAGAAAGGCTTATGCCTATAGACACCGAAGAGAAAACAACTGCAGAATGGATGAAAGAAGCCCAAAAAGGCTACATACGCGTAGCCGTGCTCATCCTGCTCAACAATAAACCATCCCATGGTTACGAAATTATGAAAGAAATCAAAGATAGAACCAGAGGCTTCTACAAACCCACCCCCGGCGGCGTATACCCCATCCTAAAAGACCTAGAAAAAACCGGGTACATCAAAGGCGAATGGCATAAACAAAACAACAGAAACATAAAGACTTACAGAATAACCGTAAAAGGCAAACTCATCCTAAGAAACGCTATTATAAAGCAAAGCGAAATCGCAAATAGCATAAATGCTCTTTTTCAAGAGTTCGCAAGAGACGTATTAAACATAGAATCCGCAACCGTTCCAATACCAGTCATGCCTAGTCCCTTCGCAGCATTCCTTGAAGAAAAAAATAAGAAAACAACAGGTGTTGAGGAACTGGAGCACCAAAGAAGACAGCTCAAACAGCACATCAGAATGATTCAGGAAAAGCTGAAATCAATAGAAAAAGAGTTGGCAGATGAAAAAACCAAAAAAGCAAGTAAAAAATAGGATTTTGTCCTCAAGTTACGCTGTTTTACTCGTATCTTAAAGCTTCTACGGGTTTCAGCTTGGACGCACGCCACGCTGGGTATAGCGCGAATATGACGCTGACACCTATGCCGAAACCCAACGCGCCCAACAGGACTTCTGGCGTCAGAATGGGCGTTATTGTAAGTGCGCTGCCGATGATTCCGCCGCGTCCGAGGAACAGGGCAACCACGTTCGCTAATACCCACCCCGAGATTATGCCTATCACGGCGCCTATCAAGCCGATTATCACCGATTCGGTCAGGAAGATGTACAGCACCGTTCGGCTCTTCATGCCCAACGCTTTGAGTATGCCAATTTCTCGCGTGCGCTCAATCAGCGAAACAATCATGATGTTCATTATGCCTATACCCGCGACCAGCAGTGATATGGCTGCGATTCCGCCCAAGAACAGTGAGACTGTCGAGAAAATCGTGGTCAGCAGGCTTTGCACCGCCGTAGCGGAAATCACCGAAACCTGATTCCCGAAATAGTCCGTTATAGCCTTTGAAGTGCTGTTGATGACGGCTGGGTCGCTGCTCTTCAACTTCACGATTATCATGTCCGCTTCATCAGTCCCGAAGAACTTCTCAGCCTGAGACAACGGAACGTAAACGCCGGTGTCTGATGGTCCGCCCACGCCGAAGCCGCCAATTCTGTCAAGCACGCCGGAGATGTGCGCGGTGTAGGTCTCGTTTACGAATGGAACTATGGTGTTGTTTGTCCAGATGAGGCTGACATCTTCGTTCGCCTGAACAAACAGTGTGCCGTTAAGCCTAGGGTCGCTCACACGCGCACCGACAACTATGTCGTTGTCCGCGGGATTCAAGGGTACGCTGCCGCTCGCCGCCACAAACGTGGTCGAATAGGCGCTTTCGTACTGGGAGAAGTTGACGCCTACAATTGTGTTTACTCGTCTGGTGTCATTTGAACTGGTTTGCAGGTACCCAGACTTTTGAATAATCGCCAAGGACGTAACTATGTTGGGCGACAGCGAGTCAATCTGACTCGTGTAATTGAGGTACAGGGGCGCGCTGGTGCTGCCTCCTCCGCCTAAGCCGCCGCCGATTCCTCCGCCTCCTTCTCCGCCGCCTAGGGCGTTCGAGCCTGGAACAACGATTAGCGTGTCTGCCGCCAAGCCGCGCTCAAGCTGACCTGTAATAGTGGTTTGCAGTCCCTGAGTGATTGAGAGAAGCGCCACTATGGCTGCTATTCCGATTACCACGCCCAAAGTTGTGAGGGCTGCTCGGAGTTTCCGCAGTTTAATAGCGCTGAATGAGTAGGAGAATACGTCAGGTACCTTCATGTCAGTTCACCAGGTCCGAGGTTATCACTCCGTCAACAATCTGCACTGTCCTTTTGGCTTCGCTGGCTAAGCGCTGGTCGTGAGTTACCATGACTATGGTTACGCCCTTCTCGTTGATTTTTTTAACCAAGTTCATGACTTCCTCGGCGGTTTTGGAGTCTATGTTGCCTGTGGGTTCATCCATCAAAAGAAAACGGGGGTCGTTTGCCAAGGCTCTGGCGATGGCTACCCGCTGCTGCTGACCGCCGCTCAACTCAGTGGGCTTATGGTTTATCCTGTCTTTTAACCCGACGGTTTCGAGAAGCTCTTCTGCGCGTCTTTTTCTTTCAGCCTTGCTTCTGCCAACTATGGACATGGAGAGTTCGACGTTGTCTTTTGCCGTGAACCGTGGGATAAGGTTGAAGAACTGGAAGACGAAGCCAATTCGAAGCCGTAGGTCCGCCAGTTGATTGTCGCTTAGGGTAGAAACGTCCACTTCGTCAATTAGCAGTTTTCCTTCAGTCGGTTTGTCTAATGCTCCAATCAGGTTAAGCAAGGTTGATTTGCCGCTTCCAGAAGGTCCTAGGACTGCGAGAAATTCGCCGCTCTCAACCTTCAAGTTTACTCCGCGAAGTGCTTGGACTGGGATTTTTCCAAGCATGTAAGTTTTTTTAAGCTCAATTGCTTCAACAACAGGCGCCATAGGCATCGCTCGCTTCTATTCCGTTCGTATCTGCGTATTTATTTGTTTAGGAAACGCCACGAGAGCACTATGCTTATTATCGTCAAGATTGCGGCGAATATTCCGACGTATGCGAAGTCGAATGGAAGTTTGCTGAAGCCGTCGCTAAAGATTGTGAGTCTTCTAACTGCGTCAGTTGTGTATGACATCGGGTTTACGTTCGCTACTGCTTGCAGCCAATTAGGCATCAGGTTAATGGGGAAGAAGGCGTTGCTGGCGAACATCAGAGGCAGAGTTATCAGATTGATGACTGCCTGCGGCGTTTCCATTCTTGTTGCTCTCAGGTTGATGGCGATGAACATTGAAGATAAGCCCATGCCAATAAGAAACACCACTACGAACACGCCAAGCAGACTTAGTATGTTGAAGTTTGTGCCGAATTGGAGACCAAAGATGTACGCGATTACGATAACTATGGCAGCTTGGAACATGGATCGCAACGTTGCCGAGAGAACTTTTGACAAGATAATGACTGACCGCGAGACAGGAGTGCTCAGAACCTTGTTCATGAAACCTAACCGACGGTCCCAAACCACTGACATTCCACTGAACGCGGTTGTGAAGAGCGTGACGAATACTATCATGCCCATTGCCATGTAGGAGAAGTAATCGGTGACGCCGAACGTGCTGGACATTATCGTCCCAGATAGATTTTGAAATATCTTGCTTAATTGAGCAAGTTGGCTTGCGTCAAGTGGCGGATTAAGTGTGATTGGAGGTATCGAACTTGCGCTGAATATTCCACCTATGTTCATTGCTTTTCCAAGAAGCCCCATCCACAGAACTGGCTGAATGATGGTGAGAAGGAATACTACTGGAGCCTTGTACCACTTTTTGAGTTCGCGGTTAGTTAAAGCCCAAAGACCGTGCAGTTTGTGGCTGGAAGTTTTGCCGTTACTCAATGTCTAGCCCTCCTCATTGCAATTCTCTGCGCCATAACCGACTCTCTGGACTCTTCAGCGTCACGCATGGATTTTCCAGTGTATAGCAGATAAACTTCGTTCAACGTGGGTTTAGTGAGAGAAAGCTTGGTAACAACGTAGCCCTCTTTCCGCAACGCTTCAATAATCAGTGGTGCTGTGATTTCGCCATTTTCAGACTTTATCATATACGAGCCATTCTCCTTTTTGACTTCTTTCACATGCTCAATTTTGCTTACAAGTTCGGTTATGTCAACATCCTGCTGGATGCTCAACGTGATTATGTCACCGCCAAGACTTTCTTTCAACTCTGCAGGAGTACCGACAACGATGATTTTTCCGTGATCAATTATAGCAATCCGGTCACAAAGTGCATCAGCTTCTTCGAGATAATGCGTAGTCATAAAGAGAGTCATGCCGAACTCTTTTTTCAAAGTTTTAACGTAATTCCAAGTCGCAGCTCTAGTTTGAACATCCAAGCCCAGCGTCGGCTCATCCAAGAATAGCAGTTTGGGTCTGTTCACCAAACCACAGGCAAGCTCTAGCCTTCGGCGCATGCCGCCGGAGTACGTTTGAACCCGCTTGTCTTTGAACGCTGTTAGTTCAACGAGGTCTAAAAGTTCGGTAGCACGTTTTTTGGAAATCGAACGCGGAATACCATACAAGTCGGCGCATAACAGTATGTTTTCATATCCCGTTAAGTCTTCGTCAGCGGTGTATTCCTGCGGTACCACGCCTATGGCCTCACGCACTTCATTGTTTTGTTTAGCTATGTCGCTGCCGAGAATGTACGCATGACCCTCAGTCGGCTTTAAAATTGTTATTAACATGTTTATCGTGGTCGTCTTGCCAGCGCCGTTGGGTCCGAGGAACCCGAAAATTTCGCCGTGCTTGACGCTGAAATTGATGTGGTCAACAGCCACGAGGCTGTGGTTGAAGACTTTTGTTAATCCTTCTGCTCTAATTATGTCGTCTTCACTCATTTTTTTCACCTTTTAGTTTCTTGCCTAGTTCTTCTAGCTTCCTTGAAGCCTCATCAACGGCGCTTAGAGCTTCATTTAAAGTTTGCTCAGAAAAGTTTTCGTGCAGTGTTCTGCCCAGTTTGAAGAACGCTATGGCTAAGCGCCTGACTGAGTTTCGGATTTCAGCGGTTTTTTCTGGTGGTATCTTCATGAGAAAGCTGTCGAAGAATGGCGCAGGAAGAAAGCCGACCTCCTCTCTAAACTTTTTCCTTATTTCTTCTTGTTCGTCAAGAAGTGTTTTTCCGTTTGGTGTTAATTCATAACGTTTTAACCCGTTTTCCGCGGGCAGTTCTTTTATGTAACTGTTGTCTTGCAGCCATGCCAGCAACGGGTAGATTGAGCCTGGGCTTGGTTTCCAGAATCCGCCTGTATGCTTTTCGATTTCGTCCATTAATTCCGATCCGGACATTGGTTTTTGGTTGAGGGCTTCAAGGACGTGGTAGCGTATGAAGCCTTTTGGCACCATGGCGGTGTGTCGCATCCAGTTTCTTTTGTGCCTTAATAGATGTCTTTCTGTGCGTAGTTTGTCGCGCATTTCCTTTTTTTCTTCATGGTTCATTTATATCACTATTGACCTCAAATATGATATCACATGTGATATCAAATGTGATATTTAAACCTGTTGCCGTAACGAACGAGACAACAACATGAGAGACGACCTATTCCACTACTGTCCCAACTTTTTCGCCTTGGACAGCCGCCAAAATGTTCTCAGGCTTAAACCCGTTCACCACAATCAGCTTTATGCGCTTCTGCTTCAACACTTTGACAGCCTCAGGATCAACAACCTGATGCATACCCGCCTTATGGCGGCTTTCCGAAAAAACGCCCTGCAAATCATCAAACGACAAACGGTCAAGCTTAACAGCGTCAGAATATTCCCGCGGATCCCTGCTGTAGATGCCGTCTTGGTCTGTGCCTTTCACCAGCAGCTCGCCGTCCACTCGTTCAGCCACCAAAGCGGCAACCGCGTCCGTGGTGATTCCCGGCTTCAAACCGCCCATGACCACAATCTTCCCGTCACTTAGACACTCAGCCGCGTCATCAAGCGTCAACGACACTTTGCTGCACGCCAGGTTTCCAAGTGTTGTTAGGAACAGTTGGGCAAAAAGCCGTGAAACGGAAATCGCGATTTCATCCTGAGCTTGCATGTTTAAGCCTAAATCCTTCGCTAGGGAGATGAACTCTCGCGCCAATGACCCGCCGCCGACAACCACTGCTACTTCATGGTTTTGCTCTTTCAGTTTTCTCACCACATCCGTGTATTTGCTCATCAACTCCGTGTTAACCGGCGAAGCCACAACTGAGCCGCCTATTCTTAGCACTATGCGCATGACTTGATCCATCCTTTGACTGTTATATACGCAGGGTTCAAGTTAAAAATCCTTTAGAAAAACTTAACAGTTGGGCATCTAACGCTTGTTTGCGGTGGTAAGAAACGTTTTTAGCCCTCGCCTAAGAGCAATTAAGCACGGATTGTGAAGCGGATGGTGTTTGAAGGACTCGGGTTAATTGGGAACGCCCTTATTCTTCTCGCTTCAATTATTGTTGTGGTTATAGCCAGCGATGTAACCATTAACAACTCAGTCAAGCTGTCCAACATAACAGGCTTCGGAAAAACAACCGTCGGCTTCATCCTCGTAGGCTTCGCCACGTCTCTGCCTGAGCTCAGCGTGGCTATTTTCGGAGTCAGCTCAGAAAACATTGGCGTATCCATAGGCAACGTTTTGGGCTCCAACATAGTAGACATAGCCTTGGTGTTGGGCGTGTGTTTCTTAATAGTGGCGGTGAAGTGTCCACGATTCCAGTGCTTGTATCCCGTCATGGCAAAGGAAGAAATAGGCAACCTGTACTTTGGCCTCTTCATAGCATCGATTATTCCTCTTACTTTGCTTTACATAGGGCAAGCAAGCCAATTCATAGGCGTGATTCTCCTAACCATTTTCGTGTTTTACATGATTCAGTTATCAAGAGTAAAGAAACCAAGAGATCAAGGGACCTTAGGCGAAGAAAGACGTAGGCTCCGCCACTACAGCCTGTTAACCTTAGTTGGCGCTACTGGTGTGATTGCAAGCGCATTCTTCATTGTTGATTCAGCTTCTTTTATCGCCGTCAGCGCTGGCGTTCCCCCTGTCGTCATCGGCGCCACAATAGTTGCCTTCGGCACAAGCATACCTGAACTCGCGACAAGTATAAGTTCTGCTAGAAAAGGTCATTTTGACTTAGCTTTAGGCAGCATTGTGGGAAGCTGCTTCATCAATATCACTTTCATCTTGGGCGTAGCCTTAATCGTATCGCCTTTAACCGTTAACGTTACTGCTTTCTCCAATTTGGTGTTGTTCTCGCTGATAACTAATCTATTCTTGTGGTACTTCATATCCAGTGAAAGAATGAGTTGGCGAGAAGGCACCGTACTGTTAGTGTTGTACGCTATGTTTCTGGTGGTAAGCTTCGGCAGCTCTAGCCTGCAGGGATGAACTTTACAGTGGTTTACGCTGAAAAAATTGAGATCCCGGCTTTGCCTCCATTCCGCTTCGACTTTAGCTCCGAAATCTTCGCTAACGGAGATAAACAAATCCGTAACTACGAAAAAGGCAGATTTTGGCAGGTAATACGAGTCAACAGCAAACTTGTTCTCGCAGTTGTAGAATCAGCTGGCACCGTTGACGAACCAAAACTAACTGTTGAACTCAAATCTGATAGTGCGATAACTGAGGAAGATACGAAAACGTCAGGAGACGCGGTTGCAAACCTTTTCAACTTGGATTTAGACCTGAAACCTTTCTATGAAGGGGTGAAAGACGACAAAATAATGGCGCATTTAACCCACGAACTCTGGGGACTGAAAAATCCAACCACGCCAACTGTTTTTGAAGCGCTGGTGGATTCAATCGTTGAGCAGCAGATTTCGCTGAAAGTAGCCAACAGCCTAGAACGCAGGGTAATCAAAAAGTTCGGTGACATGCTAAGCTTGGAGCGCGCTTTATACTTTGTGTATCCGACGCCGCAGCGATTGGCTTCTGCCAGCATCGAGGAATTTCGCCAGTGCGGCTTGAGTTTTCGAAAGAGCGAGTACATCAAAGGTGCTTCCACGCTCATAACTGAGGGGAAACTAAACCTAGAGAAACTCAAAAACTACGAGAGTTCAGAACAAATCATAAGGAAACTTGACAAGATAAGAGGCGTTGGAGTCTGGACCGCCGAGTTTACGATGCTACGGGGAATGCGACGGCTGGAAGCGTTGCCCGCTGACGACTTAGGCTTGAGACGGGTTATTTCGCGTTACTACCGTGACGGAAAAGTGATTTCAAGTGCAGAGGCGCGGAGAATCGCTGAAGGCTGGGGCGCGTGGAAAGGTTTAGCCGCCTATTACCTTGTTGTGGCAGACATGAAAGACATAGCGCTTTAACCCGTTCTGCAGGGATGAATCGAAAAAACAAGCTTGTAGACATGGAATGTTTAAATCGTTATTTTGACAATTGACTGTTTGATAACAGTTGGATAACGGTACCAAGAACTTTCACTTTATGGAATTCGATTGGCTAATCAGCTTTCCCAGATGCGGAAACAGGGGGAAATACCGCGACTACACTGTGCTGTTCGTGAACAGGAAAAAGGGAACGTCTCAACCTGGAAAACTTGTTAGGTTAGAAGAGATTGTGGAAGATCGGGAGTTTGAACAGCGTTATCCGCACACCGTAGGTTTCTACAAGGAGTGTTCTGGAGAAGGCTCGGAATTTAAGCCGGAATACTTGGAGATAAGGCGGATAGGCAGTGTTGAAGAGTTTTGGCTGTTTTTGAACGCCGTGGACATATAAACTCTGCAATTACAAAAAATGGGAAATTTTTGTTTCGGCTCTTCTTTGCTATTTTGTTCTCTTACGAACAAACATTAACCCGACAACTAATACAACAGCGACCACCGCTGCCACCATCGCGTAGACGGCTTCCGTAGGTATGGACAGACCTTTTGAGGACCCCGGGTTTAGGGTGGGCTGATCTGAAGGCGCTGGGGACGCAGTTGGCGGCGTAGACGGCGATGGTGCAGGCGTAGTTGAGGGTGGGGTAGTTGGAGTGTATGGGGAGATGCCGACTTTTGGAAGTTCCTGTGATGTGACTGGCCCTTGTTCACCAGTGATGTTTGCTGCGTCGGAGTATCCTTGGCTTTCCCAGAAACCTAAGAAGTTGTAATTAACAAGTTCAATGTTAGTTAGCTGGCTTATCCACTTGTAGCCCCACTCGCCCGGCACCACCAGACGTAAATCGTTGAGAGGCGCGCCGTCCTTCTCGTAGGCTAAAATTACGCCGTCACGCATAGCTGCCTGAACGGGCAAGTCTGTTGAATATCCATCTGCGGCGTGAAAGCCGATTTTAACTGCGTCTGCTAAAGGCTTTGCCTCTTCTAACAAAGTTTGAAGTTTGACGCCGGTCCAATTGCCTTGCGCAACTACGTTGTTAGGGAAATCTACGCAGAAAAGTGTGGCGTTCACCGTGGTTTTAGGCATGGCAGCTATTTCGGTCCAGTTTAGGCTTAACGGATTCTCAACGAGTCCAGTCACTGTTAACATCGATTCTGTTTGGGTGTCAGATGTTGCGCTGTTTGCAGGAGGTATTAAATTGTATGCAAAGCTGGTGAAAATCAACAGTATGGCTATTGTTGTTGCAATTTCTGCAAAAGTTTTTTTCAATTAAATGCCAGCTGTGTTAGCTTATATACATAGAAATATGACACGCGTCATATTTAAGAATGCCGCACAACGAAAGACACCTGGGATACCAGAAAAAACTAAAAAATAACTAAAAAGGCGCAATTTACTCTTCATCCTCTACAAGCTCCATAGGCTGCCCACAGCAAACAAGCCTTCCAGCACCAGCCACAACAACCTCAACCGCGTTCCCACATATTTTGCAAACATAAAGCTCTCCAACATTAGTCATCGTTTCACCTCCAACCTGATTTCAATGAAATCTGCTTCAGCAAATATACTCTACTTTTTCCAACCTTTTAACTGTAGCTGGAGCAGCCGCCCTTTCCGCCCATTAATCTTCAATTTCTGGAGAAAGCTTCAGCCTTTTATTCCGTGTGGACAGCCGAACCCATCTTGTTCTGGTCTTGGCATAGAAGCCCAAGCGCCTGGCTTATTTGATGAGCTTTCTCTTCATCAGATAGATGCTTAGGACAAAGAACCCCGCAGTCACAATGGCTATCCAAAAAACAGCCAGAAGCAGCACCAACTCAGGGCTTAAGCCGCCTAACGTTTCTATCTTACCCACAACCAGCACGCGCGACAAGTCCGCCACATGCGTCAACGGCAAAACAGCCAACGCAATGGTTTGCAGCTGACTTGGAAACGAGGCAAGCGGAATGAAAGTGTTGCTTATAAGAAACATAGGTGTGATAAGCAGAAACGTTGGATAATTGAAGAAGTCTATGTTCGGAGCCAAAGCCGTAAAGCACATCCCCAACGCCGCAAACAATAAGCCGCCAAAAAAGGCAACAGGCAGAATTGCCAAGAACCACGGCACGGAAATCAAGCCGAAAGCAGCCACCACAGCCAAAACAATCGCGGAGTTGAAGGTTGCTCTAGTTGCGCCCCACAAAAGCTCGCCTGCTATGACTTCTTCCACGTTAATCGGCGTGG
>CAZWPI010000020.1:0-19213 GCA_964636055.1 uncultured Candidatus Bathyarchaeia archaeon | reverse complement strand
CCTCTGTCGCCGTAGTCGCCTAAAAAAATCAGAGTTGCGTCTTTGCTGGCGGTCATTTTCCTCGTGAAACCGCTGCTTTTTAGGATGGTGATGAGGCTTTCTAAGTCTCCATGCAAATCTCCAATCACCAAAGCCTCACCTGAAGGCTCAAGTTTGACCAAACGTTCAGAAATACCCAAGTTTCCAATTTTCCCGCTTTCCCCACGCAGCAAATCGATGGCTTTTTCCACAATCTCAATGAAGCCGCCGCTTTGAATAGCCGTGGATTCTTCGACAAGCAAAGAAAGATTCATGGGTAAAGGACACACCGAAAACTAGAGGATTTGGACTTTTTGGTCTAGAGAGCTGTAAACGTTCTTTTCGATTGCTTTTTTGTGATTGCTGATTCTGCTAACTACCTCGTTGTATTCGCGTTCTTTAACAGCCTCATGAGCTTCGATTCTTGCTTTTTTTGCTTTGAACTCCTTAGTTTGCTCTTGAGACACAGAGAGATCACGCTTTATCTCCTCCATCTTTGCCGAGTTCAAAAGTTCCCTTTCTCGCGCCACCACGTCAGCACATCGCTTATAGATTTTCGCCAAAGAATCTCGCTTAAGTATTCCATGTATATCCTTCTCGGCTTTCCGCGCTTTGTCTGACTTTAATTTCAGCTTACCCTCATCCATCAAACCAGTCAATTTCTGCAAAATCTGCTTTAACACAGGGTAACCAGCCGCCTCAGTTGTAAATGCCTTAAAGGGCTTTTCCAAGTACAGTTCGAGCATGGCGCGTTCATCTTGTGTCAAGCCCGCACCGCCCCTATACAACGCCAAAGCCCGCATTTTTTTGAAGGGCTTCTGCAGATGCCGCAACGCGTGTTTTAGTTCTTTGTTTAATTTTTCTATTTCTGCTTCTACCAGAAAAAGCTGGTCGACGGGTCCCTCACCCTGTAACTGGGCGATTTTCTGTTCAAGTTCAGCTATCTCTTTCTCTATAGGAAGGCGTTCGTTTTTGATGCTTGCGCGTTCCGCCTCGACATCTGACAACTGCTTTTCCAGATTGTGCAGCTCGTTTATGAGTTGGAACGTTTCTTCCAAAGTTTTGGTTTTAATGTACTCCTTTGTTAGAAAATCGTTGAGGGTTTGCAGCGTCTCCTTGGCTTTTTCGTGAACTGCCAAGAATTTTCTTCTATCCATGATGAAGAATGGTGAGATGCGAGGAAACCAATTTTTGATATCTATGTCTGTTACCATAAACACTTTTTGGATTTCTTGGGCGAACTTGTTTAGGCTGTCATAAGAGACTTGGTCGGGAACGTTAACTTTCCTAATTCTCTCAGTGAAAAGGCGAGCCAGCTTGTTCATGGCGCGAGCGCGGTTGTAGACGCGCATGTTTCTTTTTTCGATTTCTTTGGCGCTGTTCTCCATAAGCATTTTGCTGACGTCCGTGAGGCTTTGAATCGCATCGCGCATGTCATCTCTGAGTTTCTTGGCTTGCGCATGTACTGGTGTAAGAATTGAGCTGGTTTCGTTTTCGAGCCAGCTTTTTATCTCATCGGAAGAGAAAGTGACAACTTCGGACAAAGCTTTACACTCCCAAGAATATTATTGTTGAGGCATATTTATCAATCTTAGGCAAAACAGTATACTCTTTTATGAGTAGCTACGCTTAAATAATTATGCCAAGAACATAGACCACCCAACAGGCGATAACAATGAACACCAAAACTCTGACATTAATCATAGTCTTCACAGCACTGTCAGCCGCCTTAAGCATTTACTTCCCCAAAATTCCAGCTCCCTATGCACCATTCCTCTACTACCAAATATGGGAAATACCCATAGTCGCAGCCTTCCTAGCCATCGGTCCCAAAACAGGCACAGCCATAGCGGTACTAAACACGTTAATTCTGCTAGCAGTCTTCCCGGGAAATCTGCCAACAGGACCTTTTTACAACCTAATCGCTGTACTCTCCATGCTACTCGGCATTTTTGCGGCGTATAGAATCGCAGTTCACGGATGCCCAACCGAAAACATAAGCCACTTCCTGAAAGAACACGCAAAAGCGCTCGTAGTATCAACCACGGCAATAGGAGTCATAACGCGCGTCGCAATCACCACAACTGCAAATTACTTCTTAATAGCCCAACCTTCACCAATAGGCTTCGGCTCGTTTTTCGAATTCGGGGGATTAGCCGGCCAGCAAGCAGTGATAGCCTTCTTACCATTTAGCATACTCTTCAACGCCACAATAGCACTCTACACTATTCCTATAGGGCTAGTGATTGCATTAACCATTAACAAAAGTTTCAAGTTTCGAAAATAAAAAACACAAAACTCCATCTTTTTCAAAAAAAGAGAAAAACTAATATTTCTAAACCGCTTTAGCCCGAAACTTGCTCCAGAACTTGTTCGAAGAGACAACATTTGCGCGCTGAACGGATTCTTAATTTAAAAATTGCTAACATGAGGTAATAAACTTGGTCACTGTGCTTATTCTAGGGAAAAACTTATCCTTTCCTAGCAAATTGTTAATTGTCTAAATGTTGACTGCGGGAGTGGGACGTCTTGTCAAAGATTAGCTTGAATACGGCGGCTTTATGTTTAGTTCAGAAACTATGTGATGAAGCTGAAAAGTATAATGTTACGGTGGAAGAAACAGAATGCAGAGCAACTTTAATAGACGCGGGAATTAACGCGGACGGCGGTTTCTTAGCGGGGGAGATTATTACTGAGATATGTTTGGGGGGATATGGAAAAGCAAAAGTTACTCCGATACAATACAAAGACACGGTTTTACCCTCGGTTTTTGTACTAACAGACCATCCAGCGCTATCAACTTTGGCATCTCAATTCGCAGGTTGGCAAATCAAAGGCGACGGATTCTCAGCTATCGCATCTGGTCCAGCTCGAGCGTTAGCCCTTAAACCCAAGCATCTTTACGAAAAACTCAATTACAAAGAAGAAGCAAACGTCGCGGTACTTGTTCTAGAAACAGAAAAAAAACCGCCAGAAACCGTTATCAAGCAAATTGCTGAGAAATGCAAAGTCACTCCCAAAAACCTGTTTCTAATCATGTTTTCCACCACGAGTTTAGCAGGAGCAACCCAAGTTTCCGGGAGAATCGTAGAAACAGGACTGCACAAACTTGAAAGGCTGGGTCTTGATCCCTTAATCGTGAAGCATGCTTGGGGCTACGCGCCGATCGTACCGGTTCACCCGCGTTCTGATGAAGCGATGGGTAGGACAAACGATGCAATTCTTTACGGAGGAGTAACGAACTATACACTCAATTTCGAGGATGAACAGAAACTTGAGAACATAGTGAAACAGGCACCTTCCTCTGCGTCACGAATGCTTCAGGAAGCCAAACGACTTGCAGAGAAAAACCCTCGTTTTCTCGACATATTCAAAGAAGCAGGCTTTGACTTCTACAAAATTGACCCCAACATCTTTGCTCCAGCAGTCGTGGCCATAAACAACATGAAAACTGGCAAGACCTTTCGCGCAGGCAGTTTGGACATTGAAGTTATGAAAGGCTCACTGGGAATAACATAGAAAACTGATTTCCATAAAGTTTGGGACTGGAGAATAGTTCAACATAATAATGTTCTTCGCTTGGCAAATTTCTCAATTCATATACTTTAGTCAATCTAACCTGACTGCGGTTGTGCTTGGCAGGTAATCGAGTTGTCTCTAACGGCTGATGCAGCTTGCGCAAATTATAAATACCTACTTAAAACCATAAATTTCAAAGGTGAGTTAATTTGTCAGAACGTGTGCTAACTGGAGTTGAAGGCTTAGACAAGCTGATAAGTGGAGGCTTCCCACGAGGAAGAGTAATCCTCGTATTGGGAGGACCAGGCACTGGAAAGACAATTCTTGCGTCTCAATTCTTGTACAAAGGAATTTCCCAATATGGGGAAAATGGAATCTTTGTAAGTTTAGACGAAGGCAAGAACCACTTCTACTCTGAAATGTTCAAGTTTGGATGGGACTTCAAGAAGGCTGAGGAAGAAGGCAAATTTCTCTTTGTGGACGCCACCAGATTATCAAGAGTTGCCATGCTTAAAGAAAAAATGATGAAAGAAGAAACAAGCAGCCTGCGAGGAAAGCAACTGCAAATTGACAGGCTGATTGAGGAACTACAAGCTAAGATTCAACAGATTGGTGCTAAACGAGTTGTGTTGGATACACTTGCGTCGCTTTTCTACAGATTCTTAGACCCTATTGAGCGGAGAACGGCAGGCGTGGATCTGATTGAATCCTTGTCTGACATAAACGTTACCAGCATAGTTACCACAGAGTTGAGCTACTTAGGTCTCGAAAGAAACCTCATGGACGAAGAATTTCTTGTTCATGGAGTCATCATGATGCAAACTCTGTTTTCGGGAGGGACTACAACAAGAGCTCTGCAAGTTGAAAAGATGCGAGGCGCAAATATTAACCCAAATCTTGTGCCGTATACAATAGATAAGGATGGAATTGAGATTTTTCCAGCAATGTCTGTGTTTAGAGAAAAATAGAGCGTAATCACACGGCGCCTACCCTCTCAATTTCAAATTACACTTTCAAATAGTCCATTCAAATTTAAGTAAATAACATTGCAGTGTGCTTTTTTTGTACTATAAAGATAGTTAACCTTTTCTTTTTGTTTTTACAATTAGTATTTTGCTAACAATTGTTTTGTTAGGGTTGGTGAGTTAAAATTCAGAAAGTAGCGCTTTTGATTTACTGGTCTAAGACGGGTAACACTGAGAAAGTTGCCTTTGCGATTAAAGAGGGTTTGGAAGATGCAGGGCTTGATGTGGTGATGAAGCGGATCGAGGAATCTGAAGATGTGGACTTCTTGGAATATGATCTGGTGTGCATAGGATCACCCACTTACGAGTGGCATCCACCTCCAGCAGTAGATGATTTCCTGAAGAAAAAGCACAATCGGTACTGCAATGAAGGCAAGATCAAGTTAGCCGCTCCGAAAATACCTGGAAAGAACGCGTTAGTTTTCTGCACCTACGCAGGACCCCACACTGGAATCAACGAAGTCATACCAGCTGGAAAATACATCAGCCAATTCCTTGAGCATTTAGGCTTCACCATTCTTGATGAATGGTACGTCTTGAGCGAGTATCGCGGTTGGAAGGAGGGCAACACAGAGGGCAGAATGGGTGACATCCGAGGCAAACCCAGCCAAGAAGATTTGTTGAAGCTCAAAGAAAAGGCTGAGCATATTGCCAAGAAAGCAAAATAAGACTCTTCTCTCTACTTTTTTTAATCATAATACCTTTTATTTTTTCTTAAACATATCCGCGGTTATTTTGCTTGCGCCGACTTGGGCAAAGCCGAAAAGAATGGCTGCGAGATAATCTAGTAGGGGGTTAGCTCCAAAAGCCACGATTTTTGGATAGTATGCTGTAAACGCCGTTGCCCACACAACAAACAAGACGAGAAAGAACGCAACAACCGAATTAAGATTGTCCAAAAGGTTGGACACAGAGAATTGATTATAAAATTGTTTTTTGAAGCCGCTAAAACTCATATCGCCCGCGGCTCTTGTTTTGGGAAGCACTATGCCTAAGACTGTAAACGCAATGCCGATAGTTACTCCGACGAGATTCAAGACAGCGGCATATTCTACAGGTTGGCTTACTTGTATCTTCAAAGGAACCTCTTTGTCGGTAGCGTTATCCGCGTGAATTGTAATCTTACCAGCATAAGTTCCCGGTTTCACATTTTGTGTTTTGACTGTAAGGGTTATCTCGTAGACGGCACTCTTATTCAACATAAATCGCTGTGTAGCGTCAAGGCCTCCTTCTAGAGTTATACTGATCAAGCTTTTCTCAATACTTCTTGCCCCGCCTGCTTCCTCGAGATCATCAGTATACAACATTATAGGCGCAGCATATTCCCCACTTTGCTCAGACAAGTGAAAAGTAATTGGCGCCATAGATTCTCCTTCTGTAATTGCACGGAATATTCCATCGGGCTCTACACTGGTGCCTATTTCCGCTTCATTTGCAGCATGCACACCAGCAATAGGATATAGAGCAATAAGAAACACAAAGGCTACCCAAAACAATCCCTTATATCGCCGATATGGAAGAAAAATAATAGAAATACACCTCCTCAACTTGGCATTATATAATATTCCTTAGAATATAAGATTTAACCTTAGGATAAGTTGAGAATAAGATTGACTCCGAACTTGAAACCGCTCTACATTTTTTTCGTGAAGATTTTGAAAGGGTAACTGCAAATTTCCGTTTCAAAGGTAGCTGATCCTCATTTAAGCCAGTACCGAAAAATTCCTTTATACGCGGACTTTATCGAATGATTGCGCGAGGATGCTGGTCTTGTGGTTCTTAATTTTGAAGCGTCGGCGGAGCTACGGCACGTACATCAATTTCATGCGTTTTCAGTAAGCTGGGATACTAAAAGGGATAATTCAAAGCTGTGTCGATGAGAACGCGTCGCTTTGGACTTAGACGTCTCTTCTCGAAGTTTATTCTTTTTACAATTGCACTAATACGAATGCCTTCTTGGGTATTTTCTGGACCTGGCTTACCACTGGGAGTGTACGCAGTTCTCGTAGGGCAGCCCCAATGATGCAGCGCTATTAGCTCCCATTTATCGTTAAAAACCGGTGAACCAGATGATCCAACCCTTGCGTCCGTATAATACTGCAGAACTTCATTGTTCCGCGCCACTATTCGATTATTTCGAATTGAAATCTGCTTAAATTGCCCTTTCGGATGGCCGATTATATTGGCCAATTTACCTAACTCGTGTTTTTTGCCAGTGTTTTTTATGGGGCAATAGCCGAAATCTGCCAATTTACCCTCCCCAAAGACGCGGTCGCCTATGGCTACAAGGGTGAAATCAAGATCGTCCTTTGGACTTGACATGAAGAAATCGTTGGGAGCCAGCGCGAACCTCGTGACGGCTTTTGGAACTTTCATTACGTCTAGTTCATAGTTAAATTCGACAAAAAACTCCGTGGCCTTTTGCGAGTCAAGAATTACATGATTACATGTCATAAATAGACTGTTAGAAATCATAAAACCTGTGCCCCGCCAACCAAATGTGTCGTGAATGACTCTTCCAACAGAAGAAGCCGCCGCCCGAGCAAGATCTAGGAAACATACATCCATAGAGAGAGCACGAGCACCTTGCTTTTCTCCGGGGTCCTTGATATTCTCCAGATTTGAACTTGATTTAGCGATGTCCGCTGTATTGGGAGCTTTCATTTAAAACCTCAAAAGGTCGTTTTCCCCTTTATGTTAATAGCTTTTTCGATAGTTCTGTTAACTTGTCGGTTGCCGCAAAACAGAGCGTATTTTAGCTAAAAAAAGGGAAAGGTTGTTAAGCTTTTTGCTCTTTCAGGATGAAAAACGTGAAAGCTTTTTCATGATGGTTCTGCGCTAACGCCCTAGCTATAATTATTTGAAAAATGTATTAAAGCCTTGTAAAGATACTAAGAAGAAACTGTTAGGGGAGTGGAGACCTTGCCAAAAGAAAAAGACCCTGCCCTTGAAGAATTAGCTGCGAAGATGGAAGAGAGAAGCCGAAAAACTCTTGAAAGGTTTGCACAGGTATCGGTTTCAGGCGTCAATCATCCCCAGCTGCTGTCAGTTTTAGCAGACGTCAAAGCCTACTGGAAAGACAACTTTAGACCCGCTTTAACTTCCTTTTCCTGTGAAGCCGTTGGTGGTCGACCAGAAGCGGCAGACGACGTGAGTCTCATGGTCACCCTTATGGGCGCTGGCCTCGGAATACATGACGACATTATCGACAAATCGTTAAACAAGCACTTCAGAACCACAATTCTAGGGCTTCACGGCGTCGATAATGCTTTGCTTGTTGGAGAACTTCTAGTAGTAAAAGCCCTTACCCATGTTAGAGAGATGGTCAGAAAAACCTGCGATCTAAAGAAAATCGGAAATATAATCGAAGTCTATGAAGGCTTTTTCCTCGAGGTCTGGGAAGGGGAGTTTATGGAAACCTTGTGCAGACGCAACTTGGACACGGCACTAAAACAATACGAGAAAATATTGTGGATGTCGACTGCTGACACGGAAGCCTGCACAAGACTCGGTGCCATGTTGGGTGGGGGGTCAACGATTGAGGTCGAAGCGCTAGCGGAAGTTGGCAGACGCCTCGGCTTTATACATAGGCTAACAGATGAGATTAAAGATTCTCTTAACTTAGAAGGAAACCTTCCTTGGAGGTTGGAACACGAAAGCGTGCCTTTGCCGATACTCTATGCAGCCAAATCCTCAAAAGAAAATTATTTCAAAATCAAATCTATTAAGGAACCATCGCCTATCACTCCAGCAGATATTAGAAATGTCTTGGAGGTTTGTTTTGAAACTGAAGCCTTCAACTACGTACTTAGCATAGCAAAACAAAATGCAACGGCAGCCACTCGTAAGCTAAACTTACTTCAAAAAAGCGGAGGCAAAAAATGGCTCGCGCTCATGATTAAGAACGCGGTGACGAATATCGATAGCCTGTGCCTTTAGTGCTTCAAACTTACCAGATTTGACCGGGAGCTTGGCCCATATACACTTTTCTTGCGGCAACCACCATGTCCCACATGTGTTCTATCAATTCCTTATCAGATATCTGAGCGTCCCTGCAGACACCGAGAAATAGTTCTTTATCTGGTCCTTTTCCTTCCGGCCCTTTTATTGCCTTTTCCGTTTTTTCGTAAAACTCTGGCTGCACAAGGCGACCTGCCATTAAAGCACGATCAATAGATCGTAGCCGATCCATATTCACGTTTTCATTCGAATACGCTTTTATTAACCTCCCCTCCTTTTAGGTTATTTTTATAAACAATAAAATAATTTATACATGTGTTAGCATTTAAAATTATGGGGAAGGTTCTATGAATCTCGGGTTCTTGACAGAGGATGTTAAGATTCGCTCGAGAAAGCTAGTGGCCGTTACAATTTTGGCTTCAAGCAGTCTTGCATGGGTTTTCTTCATATACTATGCTCTCGACACCGTATTCAAAAGCCTTCCAATTGATCTTTTTTGGGGTTACGCTGGAAAAGCATTATTCCTTAGTTTCGGTGGTATTTTTATGATTATCGGGAGTATGATTAGTGGAAAAGTCAGTCACAGAAGACTTCTTTGGTCATCGATAACTTTGGGAGTGGTGGCCACAGGTTCTCTAGCACTCTTTCCTGGCACAGTTTTCACTCTATTTTTCACAGTGCTCCTAGGCATATCCTTGGGGTTAAGTTATCCTTGTTTCACGGCTTATCTCGCAGACTGCACAGTCGTAGAAGAAAGAGCACGTGTTTCAGGACTCGTAATCTTGGAAACCTTTATCATGGTAATTATCGCAGTTGTTGCTGTAGCGCTTTTCAGTTTAGGGTTAACAGGAGTCGTTTTGCTAGGCGTCTTTCTGAGATCAACTAGCTATCTATCGTTGATTTTGGATCCTTGTGATAGGAAAAGCGGAAAAGGGCAATCTTGGCGGGCCATTTTAGCCAACAAAGACTTTTCTTTCTATCTCTTTCCGTGGCTGATGTTCAATATTGCCAGTGGTCTTATATCATTCGTGTGGACGGGGCTTCCTAATACACTCGCGTATGAATGGGCTACCACAATCGGAAATCCCCTACATTTCCTAGGCGCCGGTGTCTTCGGCTTCACAGCTGGTTTCTTAGCTGATTGGTTGGGACGAAAGCAGCCCATTATAATTGGAATGGTGATGCTGGGAGTGAGCTTTGCCTTCTTAGGATTAGCTACTTCTCCCTTCAGTGTGCTTGTCTATCTGACGATTTCAGGCATTGCTTGGGGTTTCGAAATGGTCGCCTTCCTAGCTGTTCCCGGCGATCTGGCACTTCCCGGTTCAAAAGAGAAGTTTTACGCGCTGGGCATTAGCTTACCCTTAATCATTATCATAGGGTTACCTGCTATCTCAGAGTTCCTTAATATTGGTGTTCCAGCCAACGCTCTTTCATCAGTCCTAAGCATCATAATTTTTGTCTCCGTCATTCCAGTATTGCGTGCATCCGAAACCTTGCCTGAAACCAAGATACGCGAAAGAAAATTAAAGGAACATGTTAGAAAAGTGGGTGAACTCGTCAAAGAATCAAAGAAGACCGACTAAACTCTTGACTCGATTTAAATGCCAAATCTGCCAACCCCGTTTGCCAACATTGACAAAGGGTTGCGATATGGTTTCATGAAAATACAAAACGGACAAAACCTGAGGAAGTAGATAAAAAATAATATTCTAGTTCTTCATAATACGTTGAACCGTGGAAAAATGACCCCTGAAAAAACCATAGCTTTTCACTCATATAAGGGCGGAACGGGGAAAACAACTCTTATTGCAAATCTTGCCGCATTCTACGCTATGAGCGGGATGAGGGTTTGCCTGCTTGATTTCGACTTGTATGCTCCGAGCCTGACCACTTATTTCCGAAAAACAGCGCCGTCGTATCTAAACAATCTCTTGAGCGGGGACGCAGAAATCTCGGATGTTCTCGTCGATTTAAGCCCTGAGCTGGGGCTAAAAGGTAAACTTTTCTTAGGTTTCTCAAGTCCCGGAAAAGAGGATGTCCGCGACATCGAGATCAAACACGAAATGAAATGGCAACTCGCCGCTCTTAGAAGATTTCTATCGGCTAAAAACCAGCTATTCGAGGAATACAAAATAGACTACCTCTTTCTGGATACAAGTCCAGGGATTAGGTACTGGTCCATAAACACTTTAGCAGCAGCTGACATGCTATTTCTCGTAATGAAGAACAGCGATATGGACATTGAAGGCACTAAGAAGATGGTAAGCGACATCTATGACTCTTTAGCAAAGTTTGGATCACAGTACTTCATAATCCTAAACAAGGTTCCAGGAGCCTCTCCGATCGATGAAGAACGGTGGGGTGCAGGCGAAAAAGCGTGGGAGGCTGAGCTTGAAAAGGATGTCGGCACACAAGTTATCGGGTCTATTCCATGCTTCTGCGATATTCAGTTCAGTAGACACGAATTCCTCTTTGCAGTTAAGCAGCCAGACCACCCTTTTTCGAAAAAACTGGTTGCGCTTGCTGAAAAGATTAAGGTTTTAGCTCCATTATAAGATTGACGATTATTTTTCATAACCAAAGTGGTTGATGAAAAAAATTTGGGAAAAAGAAAAGCCCAGTGAGGTAAAGAACCGCTTTCTACTTATGTGTTAAGCAAAGAGATTTATGGCAATAAATTACAACATAATGTGATGAATTAATGAAACCCGTCGATGTTTTTCCCGGTTCATCAAAACTAGTCGAAGGAGAAGTACCCTTCGAGTCATTACTCTTGCTGGGTCCGTCGGGCATTGGAAAAACCATTTTTTGTAAGCAGTTTCTCTACAATGGCCTCATCAGGGGCGAACCAAGCATCTATGTGGCCACGGATGAATCCCCTGAGGAAATTGTTAAGTCCATGAAAAGCCTTGGGTTCAACATTGAACCATACAAGGACAGCGGCACGTTTCGAATCGTTGACTGCTATTCTTGGAAGCTGGGAGGCGAATCTTCCAGCAAATACGCTGTTGATAATCCAGCCGACCTAGCAGCTGTCTCATTCGCTATCGAGAAAGCTAGGCAGGGTTTAAAAAAAATCTGTTTGGTTTTAGATTCCGTAACAGGATTAATATCCATTTGTAACCATAACGTAACGGTTTTCTCAAAATTCTTACAGATTGTCGTGGCAAGAATCAGGCTGATAAATGGAAATGCCATTTTTACAGCAGCACCCGAGGCACATGATCAACAATTCATGAGTTTTTTACGTCTAACATTTGATGGGACGCTGGAAATGAAGGGTGACGAATCAGGCAAGGAAATCAAAAGGTTACTTAGGGTCTTCTCACTTAAAGGAGCAAAACATAAGACCACTTGGACACCGTTCGAAATAACAAACGGCGGAATAATCGTGAAAAGTGAGACTCAACTTAGATGTCTGATGTGTTCAAAGTTAATCGAATGGGAACCACACATTGAAATAATCGGAGGCAAGAAATACAGCTTCGATTCACAGACATGTGCCAGCACGTACAAAAAGCTCAAGGGTCTATACGGTGAAGATTTTGAATGAAATTTGAAAGGTTCCTTGAGAACGAAAAAACTTTAAGGACTGGAATACAAAGTATGTTAGAGGAATAACTGTGATTGTTACAAATTCTAAGCCTTACGGAGTCGTCAGAGGCATGCTTAAGAAGTGGAAGAAAATCGGGATTGTATCCTGCAATTCCTGTGCTAGGGCTTGTGAAACTGGAGGGAGAGAAAGAATGGAAGAATTGGCGGAGAGATTGAAGAAGGACGGATTTGAGGTAGTAGACACTGAATTGGTTCCGATGGCTTGTAACATTGATGCGGTCAAGAGACCAAATTATCAAGCTGACATGCTGGTAGCCTTAGCATGTGATTCTGGCGTTTGCACTCTGCAATCACTTTTTCCCTCAAAAATTGTTGTTCCTGCACTTGACACAATCGGCATTGGAGCCCGCGATGCGCAAGGCAACATTTTCATAATGAAGAAAATATAAAATTGAATTTTTTTGACTCTGCCTAAAGGAACCTCTCGTACCGACTCAGGTGAGAATTATTAGGTTTTGAAACGTAAAGTTTTCCGTTGCCTGTCTCAGCCAAATCGCCGAGAAAAACGTAGAACGGACCAGCAGCCTTTTCGTCCTCGTCAATTTTGACTTTGGCTTTCACGCCGTCAATCGTGAAGGTAGGCATCATTTCTTCCAAGAACCCTGACACCACGATTTTGCCGCCAGTCATGCAGGCACCTGCTCTGTTTTCGATGTTTTTCTCTACGTGCACAATGCCACCGTGCATGCGGAAACCCAGAAACGGTCCGGCGTTGCCGTGGACTTTGATTACGCCGCCTTTCATGAAGACGGCCACATCGCTGCCGACGTTGCCGTGGACAATTATTTTTCCCTTGCTCATGCCGACGCTGCTTCCTCGGTAAGGCGAAGCCAGATAGTCGCCCGCGTTCCCCATTATCTCGATGAGTCCGCCTTTCATTCCGGAGCCAGCCCAGCCGGCGGCGTCGCCTTGCACTGTTATTTTGCCGCCTGACATTTTCTCGCCTAAGTGCATCCCGATGTTGCCGTTGACCACGATTTCGCCGTTCTTCATGTCCATGCCTACGCGCCTGACTTCGCTGTTGTCGCCGTTGAGGGTTATGTTTGGAGTTTTTGCCGGGTCTTCCTCGATTTTGAAGAGGTCGCCGAGTTGCTTCTTTCTGTTGCCTTCCCAAACGTCAAGCGCGGCTATCTCAGCCACGGATTTGCCTTGAAAAACGTCGGGGTTGATGCATTCAGCCATCACTGGAAACTGGAATTGTCTGAGAGGGGTTAGTACTATCATTTTACACGTCCGCCTTAATCGTTATGGGGTCTGGAACTTTGATGTAATGATCTGTGACTGGATAGTTTTCGTACTCAACCGTCCAGTACTCCTTGAACCTTCGTTTCATCTCTTCGTCAACCTTCACCTGCTCCGCGGTCTGCACGTCCAGCCAGATGGTTCTGCCGTCAACGTGCTGCAGGATTTCGCCGTCCTTAACCACGACCTTCCCGTCTTTAATGGTATAGGCAGTGTTGCCGAAGGCTCTCCGCACTGTCTTGTACTTCCGCGCTATGTCGGTCGTCTCAGGGTTCACGTTGTAAATCGCAACATCAGCGTCGGCGCCTACGCCCAAGTGACCCTTGTTCTTGAGTCCGAGAGCTTTGGCTTGACCAGCACGAGTGACGATTGCGAGGTCATAAAGGCTTAACTCGCGCTTTATTGAGGGGATAAGGCTTTTCTTCTGAGCTTTCTTATGGCACCTTTTCAGCGTCGCCATGCGGGCTTTCTTGCTGATGAGCCAAGCAATAATCTTTGGATAAGAAGTAAATGGTCCACCGTTAGGGTGATCGGTGGTCATGAACATTTTCCAAGGGTCATCAACCAAGAGGGCAAGCTCTAAGGCTATGGACCACTGCGTAGCGTTAACCGCGTTGTTACGTTTGTAGTGGAAGGGTATGATGCCGCCGCTTGTTTCGGTTTCCACATCGCTGTTAACCCACTTGTGCCCGCTTAGCTGGTAAAGCGTGTACTCGAACGGACCGTCAGCCGTCATGGTCGTCGTGTCCGTGAAAATGACTTGACCCATGTCGAAAGTCATGTGACTGTGAGTGTTGATGTATCTGGCGATTTCTTCCGCACCAGACCGCATGGTTCTCCAATCGTCTCCCGCGAAACTGCTGAATTGCAGGTGTGTTATGTGAGCCACGGGTTTGTCGTCTGTAGCCACGCTTTCCAATGCCCTCATTGTGTCCAGCGTGGTGGCGTAGTTACCTGGCAAGCCGAGGTTGTTCGTGTGAAGATGGATAGTGTGAGGCAGATTCAACATCTTGTTTACTTTGGCGAGACCGCACATAATCTCGCGCGGTGTGATGTCGAAGTTGGGAACCTGATCATCTATGCTGTGCACGTTGCGTCCGAAACCCCAAGATTCCAGTCCGCCAGGGTTGACGATTTTTATGGCGTACCCTTTGGCTGTGCCCATCATCCAAGCCACGTACCTTGCGCACTCCGTCAAATCGCCCTTCTGCAAGTATTCGAGAACAAACCACCAGTCGCCGAGCAGCGGATAGCTGGCTTTGTCCAGCATAGGCGTGTCGTTCAGTTCTTCATGAGTGTGTTTAGCTTCCAGGGGCGGCATAGAAGGATTCATTATAGTGGTGTAGCCCATGCGCGAGTAACGGTAACCAGTGGTAAAAGTTGACGGCACCGAGTAACCAACGCCGGAACGGGTTATAGCGGTTTTGCGAACAATGTCCTTGATGTGGTCCTCGGGTCGCATTAAACGTCCCGTGTTCACTTCTGAACCAGCAATGTGACAGTGGATGTCAACGCCGCCGGGAAAAACAGTCAAGCCTGAGGCATCTATTTTCTTCGCCCTTTGCTCATGCACGCTCTCAACGATTTTCCCGTTCTTGATGGCTATGTCCATTTTCTCGCCGTTAATTCCATTTATGGGATCGTAGACGAAACCGTTTTTTATCAGCAGCTCCATGTCATGCTGCCTCCGTCTTCTGTGATTTTATAAGTCTAACCTCATCCAGTATTCGGCGCAGTATGTCTTCGTCTGAGAGTAAACCGTCTGGCGGCTCAACTACTTTTTTGAGGGGAAGCGGCACATGGTCCATGCGGTAGGCGGTACCAGCCTTTTCTATGCCTACAATCGCCGAGGGAAAGACCACGTCGCCAACTAATGCGGTGACGTTCATGTGAGGGTCGATTACGATAAGCGGATTCTTGACCAAGTGCTCAACAGCTTTTCGCGGAAAGTTGCTAGCAGGGTCTGAAGCAATCACCAGAGCGGCGTCTGACTCTTTCCGCAACAGGATGTCAACGACGGTGGTTTCGCCTGGATTATAGCGTGGGTATCCTAGGGAGAAGTCAACGGCGTAGGGGTAGCCGCTCTGCCATGTGAAAACGGTGTTTGCGCCGGTAACGTTGAAGTGTCCTCTCATGGGCATGATGGCGAATTTTGTTCTCATATTTAAATCGCGTACAAGGGAAATCGCAACATCAACGTTTCTGAATTTACCCGCACTCTGCGTTAAGCCCATACCGAAAAAGATTACGCCGAACTCGCAGTTTATCATGGCGTCAACTAGCTCTTGCAGGTACTCCACGGGAACGCCATCAACCTCATCGACGTCAAGCTCTTGATCCTTAACCAGCGCGCGTATCGCCTGCATCAGTTCATAGTCTTTGCCTGGTTCAACTTGGATGAAGTAGTCAGCCATCTCGGCAGTCATCGATTTTCGGACATCGACCACTATTAGTTTGCGTCCTTCTTTACCCAGTGTTGCAGGAGGCTTATTGTCACTTACAGTTTGAACGGGTGGTTCATACCTATGTTTGAGAACCCCTTTTCTTTCGAGGCTTAACAGTTTTTTCCTGCCTGCTGAAGCCTTAACCTTGTTAAGGTAACTTTTCCATTCACTGCCCTCAAATCGTCCTTCCGTGAAGGATGTGTATCTTTCTAAGTGTCTTGGATGTGCGCTCCACGGGTTACATCCCCAATAAATGATCAAATCGGCACGGTGTCTAATCTGCCCCAGCGTGCATGAGGGGATTCCCACTTCTTGAATACTTAGAATTGACGGGCCATGGCAAACAACCGCCGTGTTATCGAGAACACCGCCAATCTCCTCGGCTAGCTCCACGCCTGCCCGTTGGGCTTCGCAGTCTGTGGAACTCCAACCGTACAATATCGGATAGTTGGCGTTGGCGAGAATCTCGGCGGATTTGTGTATTGCTTCTTCATAGGAAACAGGAACCAGTTTGTTCTCCTTTCGTATGAGAGGCGTCTTAGTCCTATGTTCACTTATGTAGTTTAGGAATTTGGACTCGCACATGGAACAGCCGTTTTTCACTTGGGCTACTTTACCATCCGCGATTGTTAATTCAATATCGTCACATAGACACCCGCAAACTGGGCAAGTTACAGCGTTAACTACTGGCATAACGTTCACTTTCCAAATTCGCTTTTAAGCAGTTCTTTCAAGGTTAAGACAGGCTTGTCAGGAGCTGGCTCAACTTCAGCGGGAGTTCCTTTGAAAGAAGGCATCCCAATGCTTGTTGTCTCGTTGCTGACAATCGAGTTAGCCCAAGGACCATAGGGAATGTAAATCAAACCTGGCATCGCACCCCTTGGATACTTCACGGCTCTAAGCACCACAGAGCCATTCGGCGTCGTCACCTGAACATGCGTGTTGTTCTTTATTCCAAGCTTCTTCATGTCACCCGCATCCATGTAACACATCGTGGTGCTCTCAAAATACCCTTCCGTGCCTTTCCCTGCTTCTTTGCCCACGCCCTGCTCGATTGTTCGCCCCGTAAGCAAAGTCACCTTCAATTTCGCCTGCATCATGCTCCTAACCCTTTATCCATTATTGATGTTTGGCTAATATTTAAGAATGGAGTTTGAAAAACCGTGAAATCCAACATCAAGGTCGGTACCCGCCGAGCGTGCACAAAGCCAAGGCAGCAGCCGTTAAGTCAGCTGTAGTTCCAGGGTTGAGGCGATTCCCAGATCCGCGCAGTTTTCTATCCAAATCGAGAATGCTTTTCCTTCCCTCTGAAGTTTCCAAGCCGCCCAACGCTAATGCCTTCTTAGCGTCTGAAGAAATTTCACGCGCCTTTTCCGCGCCAACTTTTCTAGCTATAAAAGTGTCCGGATGCTCAGACAGGACTTTCAGGAAAGTGTGAACGACCGCCGCGTTCAAATCTCCGCGTTTAAGCTGCTCCACCAGGTAAGGATAAGCCAAATCAAAGGTTATCGGGTAATTGCGGACCCATTCAGAACAAATGTCATCATAACCCACGGCTATCTTGAAAACCTCGTAAAGCGAAACGTTCTCCTCAAGAATCCGCCTTTTAGACGCAGGGTCAGTAACGTCGAGGTCTGAAGCCTCGTTAAGACCGCTGGGTTTCGCTATGTCAATCGCCTCATAAAGGTGAACCGCATCCTCAGCCGTTGTAGATTCAACCGCCAACCTCAAGTTTTCTCTCAACCGCGCTAAATCAAAACCGAAATTTTCCCGAGTCGGCGTCATGCCTGCGGCAACCGCGATAGGCACGAACAGCATCACAGTGCCAAGCAGCGTATTCCCGCCCTTCTGCCACGCGTTAATGTCGGCGGCGCATCCTTTTATGAGCTGACCCATGCCAACACCGCTAACGCTGCGCTTCTTTTCTGACACGGCGATTCCGCGGCGCGCAGCCTCTTCAAACCAAGCGCTGGCAGCCACTGCGGAAGCCAAGAAATGTTCGACGCGAGTGCCTTCAAAACCTGTTGCGAAAGTCACGTTTCCAGGCTTGGAGGCGCTGACCTCAAGCAGCATCGCCAGTTCTAAGCATTGGGATATGTGTTTTGCTTTTTCACTGTTGGGCATACGGTTTTAGTAGGTTCGAAAAAAGGTTTATTAGCGTTTTGCAGAAAGGCTACAAGCGCTAGGTGATTTCACGATGCGAGCTCGAGAAGGCGACCTGATTAAGACAGAAAACCACGTGATCTTCGACGTCAAAGGCTTAGTTCACCCGCCAGACAGGGTCATCGCCTTTCCAAGGTACATTCCTTCGCCATCGGGCACCCGCCGGAGCGGGAAGGACATGTATGGCAAAGTCTACAACCTCGCCGAACGCTTCAAGTACCTCCAGCAGAACGCGCCCAACCTTATAGTGCACGACCCCGTTTTCGACGAGAACCTGTGCGAAGTCCCGGTTGACACCATCGAGAAGCGCTACGACCCAGTTGCTAAGCTCGCGATACTACGTACATCCAAGAGGCTGGAACCCCTGGAGAGGAAGGCGGTTCAGCTTGCGGAGGACCTGAAGGAAGCCGCTGGCATACCTTGGAGCGCCATCGGAATCTCGGGTTCAGTGCTTGTTGGGCTTTACACGGCGAAATCTGATCTTGACCCGATTGTCTACGGTGTTGACGCTTGTAGGAAGGCTTACGCGGCGCTGGAATACTTGCTCAGAGATGGTGATTCACGTTTCAAGCCGTACAGCAGCGACGGGTTGCGTGGGCTGTTCGATTTTCGTTCGAAAGACACGGTTATGAGCTTCGAAGACTTCGCTCGGGTCGAATCGCGAAAGGCGTTTCAGGGCATGTTTGAAGGCGTGGATTACTTCGTGCGGTTCGTGAAAGACTGGGGTGAAGCAAAGGAGCGGTACGGTGATGTGTGCTACAGGAACAGCGGCTACGCCAAGATAACCGCCACCGTGGCTGACGACGCAGAAGCCCTTTTCACGCCGTGCACCTATAAGCTGGAAAATGTCACAGTTGTCGAGGGCGCAAAGCTGGAGCCCATAAGCGAAATTGCGTCGTTCCGCGGAAGGTTCTGTGAACAAGCCAGAAAAGGCGAAGCGGTGACGGCGCAGGGAAAAGTTGAACGCGTCACCAACATGAAAACAGGAAAAGAGCACTACAGGATAATATTGGGCAACAAGCCCGTGGACTACATGGTGCTGTCACGCGGTTGAGGCGACTTTCAAAACCTGCTCGTAATAGCGCGGGCAGTAAGTCAACGTGACCTGATGAAAACTGCCTTTAGGCGATGTGACTTCTTCAAGGTTGCCTTCGACAATGACTGTTTCGTCTTTTTGTGCTTGCAGGCGAAACTCTTCCATGTACGAGAACACGCGCACCGCCTCAA
>CAZWPI010000019.1:0-19344 GCA_964636055.1 uncultured Candidatus Bathyarchaeia archaeon | reverse complement strand
GGCACGGAAGCCCTTCTACGTTGTGGCGGAGCTTTTGAAGTTTGACCCAGCCACGATCTGCGGGGAATACGAGAAAATCGAAGAGCGCAGCCCAGACGAGGTGTGGAAGGACGCCCCTGAAGCACTAAACATTCGGAACCCAGCGTTTGACGTTACCCGACGCGACTTCATCCACGGCGTAATCTGCGAAGAAGGCATAATTCCACCGCACTCGGTAAAAGAAGTCATGCACCGAAAGTATCCTTGGATTTTCGAGTGACACCTGAGCAAAACACTCTCAAAAGGAACTATAATCCTCCCAAAAGCGCAAACGCCCCGACACGCGGCATATTTGAGCCTAAAACCAACCAATGCAAAAACCTGTAATGAATCTATCCGCGCCAATCTTGCCATCTTTAAATAAGGGGGCTATAGATTTTTCTGAGCCGCTAGCCAGCGCCAGTCCAAGCACAGGTTTAATCTATAAATAGAGGGGGTATAGACAAAAAATCGCAACAGTTCTCAGCTAGTCTTTCCAAAGCGCTAGTGCTGTTTTCAGTTCTTTGTGGGTCTTGGCGTATTCCATCAATGGCTTGCCTTCCAGCGCAGCGTTAACGGCTTGCCGCATGGCTGTCGCTCCCGCAAACGTGCCAGCCGTGTGACCGTGGATTCCTCCGCCAGCTTGGATGACGAAGTCTTTGCCGAAAGTCTCCATCAACGCAGGCACAAGCCTTGGATGCAACCCGCCAGAAGCAACAGGCAAAACAGGCTTCAACCCGCCCATAGGCATCTTGCAGGCTTCAATGTTCTCCAGAACCTCCTGCTTGGTTTCAGACATCTTCCCCACCACAGTGCCCACGTGAAGCTGATCCACACCTATGATCCTCGCCACTTTTGCGATCACGCGCATGGCTATCCCGTGCTTCGGGTTCTTGGTGAACGCAGCGTGACCTGCCCTGTGCGCGTGAATCACCAGCTTGAAGTTCTGGTCGCGCAATGTCTGCAGCGCCGAAAAGCCGCATGTCAGGATGTCCACCATCACGTATTCTCCGCCATGCGCCAGCACGTACTCCGCTCGTTTCAGCATGGTTTCGGTTTCAGCCGTCACGTTCACCATGTACACCTTGCGCTCTCCAGTTTCCGTTTCCGCCCTGTCCCTGCTCTCCAAAGTCTTCACCACACGCTCCTCAAAAGGATTAAACCGCTGGCTGCTCAAGTTCTCATCATCCTTAACGATGTCGCATCCGCCAGCCCAAGCCTCGTAAGCCACTCGCGCATGATCAGCGGTTTTCAAACCCAGCTTCGGCTTAATTATCGTGCCCACCAAAGGACGCTCAGGCACCCTCAGCAAACCGCGAATGCCCTCAATGCCGAACCGTGGACCCCTGAAGCTTTTCACAAGCTCCACAGGCAACTCAACATCGTTAAGCCGCAGATTCTTCAACGCCTTCAACCCAAAGACGTTTCCCGCCACACTGCTCAAGATGTTAGGCATGTTTCCCCGCTCAAAAAGCTCCACAGGATAAGCGATTTTCGCAACGTTGCCTTCTATGCTGAAAACGTGGGCTGCAAGCCTCTCCACGTAAGGCTCCGCAGTTGTAAGTTCGGTCCATGTGCCAATGGAGCTTTCAGCGGTAACTCCGCCAGCTGCCTCTTCAAGGCCGATGCCTTCTGGCTCCACGTAGAAGGTGCAGATAAGATCTGTTTCTGTAGGCTTGTATTTTAGATCGACAAAGTCCAAGTACTTCAAAACTGGTTCCTCTGGTTAGAGTGATGGCTTTTTGCTTAAAATCTTTAACTATTCCCTTGCCTACTCTAACTGTGTGAACCTTCATGGAGCTTATAGCTGAAGTTTTAAACATAACCGCAGGCGGAAAAAGAATCGCCATCTTAGCCGAGGAAACCGCAAGCCAGCTAGGCGTACACTCCTCAGACAGGATACGCGTCACATACGGCGACCAGCATATAATCGCCATAGCCAACCTCGCCACCCACTTCCCCAAGAACCGCATAGGACTTTACGAAGAAATCTCAAAGACGCTTGGATTAAAAGGCGACGAACAAGTCGAAGTGCAGTTAGCTCAACTTCCCGAGTCCCTCAGAAACGTGCGCGCAAAAGTACGCGGCGAAAGGCTGCGAGAAAAGGACATGGTAACCATAGTCAAAGACGTCGTCGAAAGGCACCTAAGCGAAGTGGAAATAGCAGCTTTCTTGACTGCGCTTAAAATTTACGGGTTAAGCATGGGCGAAAACGAAGCCCTATCCCGAGCCATGGTGGAGACAGGCAAGACACTTGACTTCGGCGAAGCACCCATACTGGATAAGCACAGCATAGGCGGATTACCAGGCGACAAAACCTCAATGCTTGTCGTGCCCATAGTTGCGGCTGCTGGATTCACCATTCCCAAAACGTCTTCGCGAGCCGTGACATCTCCAGCCGGAACCGCAGACCGCGTTGAAACCCTCTGCCCAGTCAACCTATCCATCAACGAAATAAAAGAAGTGGTGGATAAGACAAACGGCTGCCTAGTTTGGGGTGGAGCACTGGATTTGGCACCAGCCGACGACCTCTTCATCCAAGTCGAATACCCATTAGGAATTGACCCGCTGCTCTTGCCCTCAATCATGAGCAAAAAGAAAGCCATAGGCGCCACACACGTCGCCATCGACATCCCAACCGGCAGCGGCGCAAAAATCAAGAACATGACCGAAGCGTACACGCTGGCTTCTGACTTCGTAGACCTAGGCACACGTCTGGGCTTGAGCATTCAATGCGCCTTGACTTTCGGCGAACAGCCTCTAGGCTGCGCTGTCGGACCTGCACTTGAAGCACAAGAGGCGCTAACCGCGCTTATGGGTTCTGGTCCTGCTGACCTCAAAGAAAAGGCGCTTAGCCTCGCAGGCATGCTTTTCGAAATGGTCGGCGTGGAAGCTGGACGGCAAAAAGCCGAGCACATGTTGCAGTCTGGAAGGGCGGAAAGTAAACTGCGGGAAATAATAGAAGCGCAAGGCGGAAACCCACGTGTAAAGCCCGATGAGATTCCTGTGGGCGACAAAAAAGCGGAAGTGAACGCGACTCAGGCTGGCAGAGTTTTGTGGATCAGCACTGAGGACATAATTCATATCGCGCGTGAGGCTGGTGCGCCGAGAGAGAAGGGTGCTGGCGTGGTGCTCAAGGCGAAGTTAGGTGAAGCCGTGAAGAAAGACGGTGCACTGTTGGAGATTTACGCTGAACGAAGCGGCAACTTGGAGTCAGCGTTGGAGCTTGCACAGAGGCTTCAGCCCGTTGTGCTGAGCAAGAGACCTGAAGAGCGAATGCTGCTGGACCGGGTTCCCGAGAAAATCGCGGGTGAGCAGCCGTTTATGCTGGAAAGATAGGGCGCATAACTCTTTTCAATTGAAAAAATAAAGAAAAATTAGGGAAGTTTAGCGTGCTCGAGACCGCACTCTTGGCTCCAGCAGCGTCCAGAGCCACTCCACGAACTCCCGCAGGTTCTTTGTCTGTATGTGAACTTCTCCTGGACCCGTAATCTGCGTGACCAAGCCTTCTCCGCCCAGCAACGTCTCTTTCAATCCGCCGAACTTGGTGACTTTGTAGCTGCATGAGGCGCTGAAGCCAACTAAGTGAAAGTTGTCAACTATCAACGTTTGCCCCGCCTCCAGCGTGTGAGTGTCTATGGCGCCGAAAGTGTTTATGAACAACTGTCCGTTTCCCGTTGCCTTCAGCATGAACAAGCCTTGTCCGAACAGTCCTTTGGTGAAGCCTTCCCACTTCACGTCCAAGTCTATGCTCTGCGTTGACGCTATGTATGCGGATTTCTGTATTACGAAGCCTTGGTCAGGTTTGATTTCCAGCTTTTCTATGTCACCCACAGGCGCGGCAACAAACCCCACCTCTCCATGACCACTTGCCGCCGTGTAATCGTTCACCCAGAAGGATTGCCCCCCAAATATCGAGAGCCCTAAGCTTCCCAGCAGGCTTTTTTCTCTTTTGCGAGTGTGTGCTTCTATGGTTGGGTCCATGTAGGTCATGGCGCCTGATTCAGCAGTTATGGTTTCGCCTTGGTCCAAGCTTACTACAAGCAGCGCGTAAGACGGTTTATACTTAATCTCATATTTCATTTTGGAATCTCTCCAGATTAGACATTAGGCGTGTGCTGCCAAATAAGCTTAATTCGTGAAGGGGCACGTTTCCGAGTTTTTGGTGTTCCTGGTAGCTGCCAACAAACACATATAAGCCGCATCATCAAACTTGTTGCTGTGGTCTAAATGGTTGAAATCACCCGATTATTCTGGAAGAAAGTTGTCACTTCAGATGCTTTTGTGCTGGGAGAAATACACAGTGCAGTCTTGGACACGGACACTTGGCAGTTAACGAGTTTTTACGTGGCTCTGAATGATGAAGCAACAAAAAGGCTGGGCTTTACAAGCCCTTTTTTGGGCAGAGTGATGGTGTGTCTGCCAGTATCTGTGGTGAAAGCCATTAAGGACACCGCAGTTCTAAACAAAACGCTCGATGAGCTTCAGGAACTCAAAGAGTGCAAACCCTAACAGACATTCCGCCTGTTTTGTTTCCATGAAAAAGTCTTATTCTCTATAACCTTCAAAATTGTTCATACCTCATATGAATCGCCTTGGGTCAGTATCGATGTCTACTATCACTGGCTTTTTCGCAGATAACGCCTTGTCAACTGCCGCCTCCAGCTCACCAGGCTCTGTCACTTTGATTCCGGTTCCTCCAGAATGCTCTGCATAAGCCGCAAAGTTATAGTTGTACAGCTCAGTCTGCCAGATCTGGTAGCCTTCCACTTTCTGTTCCTGCTTTATCATGCCTAAGCTTTGGTTGTTCAGAACGAAAACTTTCACGGGCATCTGGTACTTTAGCACGGTCAGGAAGTCTTGCATGACCATTGAAAAGCCGCCGTCGCCTGCTATGCATACGATCTGCCTGTCGGGGTATGCCAGTGCCGCTGCCATGGCACCTGGTAAGCCGAAGCCCATCGACGCCAAGTAGCCGCTCATCACCATCTTCTGCGTCTTCTTCATCTGAAAGTTTCTTCCGAACCACCAGCAGTTTTCACCCACGTCCAATGATATCACGGCGTCATCGGCTATTTTTTCGTTTAAAACTTTCATTACGTATGGAGGTCGAATAGGCTTCAGGGATGAATCAGCCTCTCGCTGCAGTTGTTTCATCCATTCTTGTTTTAGCTGCGTGATTTCGTTCAGGTACGCCGTGTCGTGTTTTTCCTTCACTTTCTCGGTTAGTTTTGGGATGAGCACGGCGCTGTTGCCGAGCAAGCCCACCTCAACTGGATAGCTCTTTGCAATCATCTTCATGTTGATGTCGATTTGCACGGTTTTCTTTTCAGGAATCTGCGTTAACTCAGAAAACGAGGAGCCAATGACTATGAGGAGGTCTGCTTTGCGGACGAGCGCTGCGGCTGCCGTTGACCCGATGCCGCCGTGGCTACCCGCGTACAACTCGTGATCTTCGTCTATGACCCCCTTTGCCCTGAACGTAGTTATTATTGGCGCAGAAATTTTTGTGGCTAACTTGAGCAGTTTGGTTCCCTGTCCCATGGCGCCGAACCCTGCGATTATCGCGGGCCTCTCCGCTTGGTCAATTGTCCGTGCAGCCTTTTCTATGAGCGCGTCGTCTTGGGCAAACGCCAAGTTAGGCATTCTGCCTTCAAGCGGAAGTATTGGTGCTTCATGAGGCAGTTTTTGCACATCGTTGGGGATTCCGATGTGAGCGACGCCTCGATCAAGCAGCGCGTGCCTCATCGCCAACGTAGCCAGCATTGTGGTTTGATCTGGGGACATGAGGATTTTGTTGAATACGCATATGGGCTCGAAGAAGGAGTACTGGTCAATTTCTTGAACTGACCCCGGTCCCATAAGCTGTCGCGCAACTAGTCCAGTTAGGGCAAGGACTGGCGAGTGGTCCAAGCTTGCATCATACAAGCCTGTGGCGAGGTTGGTTGCGCCTGGTCCTGAAACACCTAAGCAGGCGGCAACGTGACCCGTGAGTTTCCCATAAGCCGAAGCCATAAACGCCGCGATCTGCTCATGTCTCACTTGGAGGTATTGGACTTTGCTGTTTTTTCTTACAGCATCCACGACGCCTAGCGTGGAGGTGCCTGGGACTCCGAATACGTATTGGACGCCCCACTCTGCGATTTGTTCTATTAAAACGTCTGAGACGGTTCGTCCTGTCTTTTGCTCTTCCGTTTTGCCTGCTAAAAGCACGAAGGCGCTTTTTGGAGCGCCGCAGACAGGGCACACCCACTCTTTTGGCAGGTCGCCGAACTTCACTTTTTCTTTAGCTTCATCGTAAACATAATTGCAAACTGTGCATCTGAATTTTGCCATACAAAAACCTCGAAAAGTCACATCCAAAAGTTAATAGTTCTTCGGTCTTATCTGTTTTTCTGGTTTTCGTCCACCTTGAGCTTTAGGACTTTGGAGCGTGCTTGAGTTTTGAACCGCCATAGAGTCCGATGTAGCCTAAGCCTAGCACGATGAGTATGTTGAAGACCATGTTTCCCCGTCTGGATAGGTTATAAAGGAACCATTCTAACGTCGTCACTGTGGTTCCGGCGAACGTCGCCGTGGGCGTTTCTATAGCGAAAGGTATCCAGTCTGCGAGAGTTGGCTGGAACACTACCACAAGCAGTTCGTAGAATGCGCTTAGAACAATTATTCTTAAGATTGCGTCTCGGCTGCTTTTTCTTATCTCTTCGCTGAACAAGTAGCCAACGATTAACATACTTAGAAAAACAGCGGTGAGCCCAGCCCAGTAATGCGCGACCATGGTAACGCCAAAAGCTGGGAGAGCCGCGCTCGTCAAGAGAAAGGCTATCAGAACTTGTAATACGGCGTAAGTTGCCACAGCAGTTATTATGTCGCCAAACTTCAACCTGTCACCTCCATTAAAACAAGGGAATCAAACTGTTCTCATATCTCCTGTTTCACTTTTTATGACTTGCGGGCTCTTCAAAGAAGCCAAGAACAAGTTGGTAAAACACGGAAACACGACTTTCCACTAAAGTGCGCTCAGTTTCAGCCTTTATAAAAGGGAGGGGGTAGTCACTCGTGAGCACGATAGTTAAATAAAAGTCGGAGATTGCCGAAACTGTTATTTCAGGACATGGATACTTTAATCTGCAGGAAGAGTCAAACGCATGAAACGCGAGCGCTACGCCTTCATCTTAGTCGCTGATGAAAAGTACTGGAACAAGCTGTGCGAACGCAACAAAGTCAGCAGGGGAATCCATGCTTTTGTGCGGAAAAGTCAGGTAGCCCCAAAAAATGCTCAAAAGCTCTTATTCTACGTCAAAAAGCCAGTGATGCAGGTTCGGGGAGTTGCGGACTTCATTGAGCGATTAACCGGAGACAGCGGAGAATTATGGAGAAAATACGGCGCAGAAAGCTGCTTTGAATCCTTCGAGGAGTATTGCGCGTTCGCTGAAGGCAGACAGATGATGACTGTTGTGAGGTTCAAGAACTTCGTGGAACTCGAAAACCCGAAATCCAAGGAAGCCATCAGAAGCATTCTCGGGTCTTTACAGGGATTCAGAGGCAGATACGTGAATCTCGCGACAGCGAAGCAGTTGATAACCTGAAAAAGTTTTCTGTCAGCCTCAAAACGCCGCTATTGCGGTCTTACGCTTAAATCTGTGATTTGAATATTCTTTAGCGAGCGTGAATGAACGTGTTTCGAGTAAGAGTCAACAAGATCGAATCCACCCGTGATTTGGACGGTAACCTTGGAAAACGAATAGAACTGGTTGAGGAACGGGGATTTTCGCCTTTTGTGGTCAGACCGCAGTCAGACGAGGCAAAAATGGCTCAAGACATAATGCAAACCCTGCAGCAGCAGCTACCGTTCCTTCAACAGAGAACACAACTCACCATACCGAAAATCCTCTTATTCTTGACAGAACAGGAATACGATAGTTTAGGCATAGACTTCGACGTAAACCAGGTTTTCGAAGTAACACTGGAAAGCCAAGGCATCAAATTCAAGAAGGTCTCATGATGGCGCCGCGCACTTTCTTCAGTGCTGAATGTTTAGGATGAAAGGACAGCACAAACATCATGTTTCTTAAAGCTGCACAGATGTCTTGCAGGTTACCCGCTTTGCCTTCATCACAGTAAAGCGGAATAGGCTCGCCGCCATCGCCACATTCGTAGTAAACGTAAATCTGCGAACAACCGTTTCTAAACCTAACCACTTCACAATCCAGATTCAAAAGCTTGGCGGTTTCTTCCGTCGCCGTCCTAACAGATTGCAACCGCTTCTTGCGAGGGGCACCTGTTGACGCGTAAACCAGCAATTTCCCAAAATTGTTTTTGAACATTCGTGTCCACCAATACTTTGACAAGCAAAAAACACTTTTAAAACAAGTGCACAAACGACACCCCCACGCAGCGGAGAGGTATGTTAAAGTGAAAGTTCTTAAACCGCTGAAAACGTCAGATTTGTGTGGTATGCTGTCAAACTGGGAAGGCGAAAAAATGTGAAAACCCGTGCTCACGTGGTTGTAAGCGGCAGAGTTCAAGGCGTGTTTTTCAGGTCACAAACGAGACACAACGCTGACCGCCATGACGTGAAAGGGTGGGTTCGCAATTTGCCAGACGGCAGAGTGGAAGCAGTGTTCGAAGGCGAAAAAGAAGCTGTAGAAGCGCTAATAGAATTCTGCAAACGCGGACCGTCGGGTGCAAGAGTTGCAAACGTTGATTTAACGTGGGAACCCTACACTGGAGAATTTGACAAGTTTAGAATAAAATACGGTTAAGTTTTTTTGGGTACCCTGAAGTGCGAGTCTTTTCCAGCGCTTATGTACTCTCCGCCCATACCGCGCACTGCCGAGGCGATTTTTGCAAAGTTTTCAGACCCGAGAAACTGCCGTGGCTTCACCATTATGTAATCGCCTTTTTCTTCGAAACTGAGTAGGGCTTCTAAATCTTCTGGGAATACCATGCGAATGTCGTCTATGGATTTTTGCTTTTCGTGAATTTCATGAGAGACTGGTGCGGGCGCTTGAGGCGAAGGCTGAGTTATTTGTGAAACTGTCATGGACTTTACCGCCGAAGACACGGTTCGCAGGTCTTCCGAAATCCTGTTCAGAACCACAAGAAGTTCATCAATTCTCTCTACAAGCTTTTCCAACTTCTCTTCTTGAACGCTCATAAGCAACTACCCCTTCAAATTCTAAAATACTTAAGACACTTATTAATTATTTCCAACCTCAATTTAAACCCGAACTCAATACTAATGCGTGGGAGAGGCACAATTGTTTGAAATCGACGGAAGCCAAAAGAGCGGAAGCGGCACAATCCTGAGACTTGCGGTGGCGTTGGCTTCTGCCACTGGCGAACCGCTACACATTTGCAACATTAGGCAAAACAGACCCGAACCAGGCTTGAAGCCCCAGCATCTGGAAGCAGTTTTGACGGCAGCTAAACTCTGCAGCGCAGAAGTGAAGGGAGCAACGCTGGGCTCTAAAGAACTATGGTTTAAGCCTCGAGAAGTGAAAGGCGGAAATTTTGAAGCGGAAATAGGAACCGCAGGAAGCATCCCTGTACTTCTGATGGCAACGCTGCCCATATGCGCGTTCGCCAACGGTTCGGTGCGGCTGCATGTGGCGAAAGGCGGAACGGACGTTTCCCATTCACCCACCATAAATTACCTGCGAAACGTGTTCCTCCCAGCGCTGAAGCAGATGGGATTTGAAGTGGACATAACCGTGCACAAGTACGGCTACTACCCAAAAGGAATGGGGGAAGTAACTATGACCGTAAAACCCCCTGAGTCTCTTCAGCCGATTAGGCTAAACACGTTTGGCAAGGTAAAAAGTGTGAAGGGCATTTCGGTTTGCACGTTCTTGGCGGATAGGAAAGTTGCCGAGCGACAAGCCAAAGCGGCACGCAGTTATCTTTCTAAGAAGGGCTATGCCGCAGACATCCAAATCGTGAATGACCGATCGAACCCTTTTCAAAAGGGAAGCTCCATCACTTTGTGGGCTGAGACCGACACAGGCGCTGTAATCGGCGCAGACGCGATAGGAGAGCTTAAAAAAACAAGCGAGGCAGTTGGCACAGAAGCGGCTGAAAAGCTGATTGCGGAGCTTTCCTTTAGACCCACGGTTGATGTGAACTTGGCAGATATGCTTATTCCTTACATGGCTTTGGCAGAAGGCACCTCAAGTTTGTTGACAAGAGAGGTTTCGGACCATGTGGAGACAAACGTTTGGCTTGCGGAAAAGATGCTTAAAGTGCGATTTAACATTCAAAAAGTCAATAGCCTCTTCAGAATAGAAAAAAGCAGCTGATTGCATGTTTGAGCCTTCACTTTGCATAAAAGTCGAGAAAATTCATGGCGAAAAAGCCCTTGTTTTAGCCAACAAGCTGGGAATAAGCAATCGCAAGTTGAAGATTCACCAGAACGCGAATCACATCTACGTGCCGCTTATTCGGCAACCAGAAGAAAGTGAAGTGGCAAAACTGAAGGCGCAGGTGCCTGACTTCGAACTTGCAACCAGCGTTTTCACTGAAAAGAAGCAGCAAAGAAAAACACTTGTCCAAGTTCTTGAGAACCGCTTGCCTCCGCATCTGCTGGCTAGTTTGCCGCGATCACTAGATGTCATTGGCGACATAGCAGTAATCGAAATCCCAGCTGAGCTTAAAGCACATGCAAGCCTCATGGGTGAGGCAATCTTGGCAACACACAAGAACGTGCGCACTGTGCTTGCAAAGGTCGGCGCGGTCAGCGGAACATATCGCCTACGCGGTTTTGAGGTTATTGCTGGAGAGCACCGAACCAATACTATCCACAGGGAATACGGGTGCCAATACCAAGTTGACGTCGCGAAGGCGTACTTTTCTCCTCGGCTCTCGCATGAACACGACAGGGTTGCGTCTCTCGTTCAGAAAGGCGAAACTGTGGTGGACCTGTTCGCTGGAGTCGGACCCTTTTCGGTTTTGATTGCCAAGAAAAATGCGGACGCAAGGGTTTACGCTGTTGACATAAACCCCGAAGCAATCGAATTTCTTAAGAAAAACATCAGGCTCAACAGAGTGGAAAACCGTGTTATCCCGATTCAGGGAGGCGCAAAACAAGCTGTTGAAGAGAGGCTTTTGGGCGTTGCAGACCGAGTTATCATGAATCTGCCTGAAAAAGCCATAGAGTTCGTTGACACCGCCTGCAAAGCGGTGAAGCCTTCAGGCGGCACTGTTCACTATTACGCGTTCATTCGCCTTCCCGACTCCATAGAAAACGAGCAACGACGTTTTTCTGAGGCTGCGGAAAAAGCGGGCAGAAAAGTAGGCACATTCCTTTCCGCAAAAACTGTTCGCGCCACTGCGCCGTATGAATGGCAGGTTGTTTTGGACGCAAAGATTCTCTAAACGCGTACCAAGAGCGTAATTTTCACTTTTTGCTCTGGGTTCTTCAGCTTCTTCACGAGGTTTCTGGACAAGTCTTGTGCGGCTTTGTCAGCGCGAACTGCCAACGTTCGGCTGCACACGTAATCGCTTTTTCTAATAACCATGTCTGTGGGATGGGTTAGAATTAGCTGCGGAGAACCATGAGCATTCACCTGCTCGACAATCTCGCCCACCTCGATTGTTATGGTTAGTTTCGCGTGTGGTTTTCGCAGTTTTTCCTTGAATTCAGCGCTTAGATCGGCTAACGCCTTGTCCGCCGCAACTGCGACTATGCAGTCTCCCTTTTTTGACAGCTGCTCGTCTTTTGTGAACTCCAAAGTGGTTTTGTGTGTTGCCTGAATGTTTTCGTGTCCACACCCAAAAATGACCTCGCGTATCTCGGCGGGGGGCAATTTTATTCCATAACCTCGATCGAATCTACTTTTCCGTCTCCATCCAGATCGAAACCTTGTATAACAGTCGCGAAAACGTCTTCAGAGTAGCCTTGCAGGGTTTTCTTCCAGAAATTTGTCAAGGCTAAAACGCAGGCTTTGGTTCCTACGGCTTTGTTTCCCGCCAGAACCACGATACGTTTGGTTTTGTCCCATGGATTCACGATTTTGGCTATTACCCCGACAACGTCGGCGGTGTAAACGCGTGAAGTCTTCTTCGATGATAAACCTCCAAGCAAGAACCCTTGGTCACTGGACTGCATGTTAAACCTGATTGGCAAATACTCGTTAATTTCCTGTGTGAGCAGATTTGTTCCTGGACCGCCGACGAGGATTAGGTTGTTTTTTTCTTCTTTTTCAGCTTTCACATCCACATCTAATTTTATTGCGAAGTCTGTGGGCATCTTGGCGAATTGCCCCATGAAAAGCGTCAGATAGGCGGCGTAGTGGCCGTCTCTGGCGCTGGTTTTGAAGGGTCCATGCGGTGCGGGGCTGCCCACCACTATTTTTCCTTCCAGAACGCCCTTCTCATCGACGAATTCCTTGAAGAACCTTTGAATTTGCTCGTTCATACTCAAAAGGGAGAGGTTCTGGATTGTCTTGTAGCCTTGGGGAAACTCTATGCCGAAGGCTGGGGAGACGGTTTTGTAGTACTTTGCTGTTGCTCCCTTCTTTTTTTCTTCTTTCTTGACGATTATGGCTCCTGCTTTCGCCAGTTTTCTTATGTGGTAATAGACTTTCTGTTCGTGAACGCCGAGTTTCCGTGCGATTTCCAGAGGGTACATTTCCTCTTTGGAGAGCATAGCGAGGATTTTCCAGCTTAGCTTGCCCAAAATCATCTTTAGTTTCTGCGCATCCTGCATGATGCAGATTTCTTTTACTTTTTGCGAGTGCCCATCGTCTTGAAGCAGCAGTTTCTTTTCCATAGTTTTCCCCTAGTCATAAATCTCTGTCCACTATTAAAAATTTTATTATAGTAATCCGCGAAAAACAGAAACGGGAAGTGCTTAACAGGGCTCCATGAAATTTCCAGTTAATAAAACTCTTAAAAAAAATTTTTTAGAGTAGCAAGTTTTCTCCTAAAAATCCTTATTAACAAAAGAACCCTTTGGGTAGGGCTTAAAAGACTTAACCATGGAAAGAACGAGGCTCAAAAAATGTGTGGAATTTTTGGTTGTATCCTGAAGGAAGGGAACGCGGCACCTTTGATTCATGCTTCACTGAAGCGCCTAGAATACCGCGGCTACGATTCCGTAGGCGTAGCCACAATCCAAGATGGAAAAATCTACGTAAAAAAAGACCAAGGGAAAATAGATGATGTTCATAGACTTTTAAATCTTGATGATTTGCCGGGTAACATAGGCATAGGACATACTAGATGGGCTACACATGGCGCGCCGTTAAAGGTGAACGCGCATCCGCATTCAGATTGCACGGGGCAAATAGTCGTAGTTCACAACGGAATCATAGAAAATTATTCTGAGCTAAAGCTTGAGTTGGAAAACAGCGGTCACATTTTTGTCTCAAAGACGGACACTGAAGTAATAGCGCACCTCATTGAGGAGAACTTCGAAAAAAATCCCAAACTAAGCTTGGCGAATGCTGTCCTTGAAGCCGTCAAAAGGCTCGACGGCTCTTATGCCATCGGCGTAATCTCGACTAGGGAACCAGACAAGGTGATCTGCGCCAGAAACGAAAGTCCTCTGGTTTTAGGGGTCAGCGAAAACGGCGTTTACTTCGCATCTGACATTCCAGCGTTCCTGCCAGTAACCAACAAAGCAGTTTTCGTAGAAGACGGGGAACTCATAAGCCTTTCAGCCACAGGCTACGAAATCAGAAAAATCGCGAATTCAAACGTTGTAACGCGAAAACCAAAAATCGTTGATTGGACACCTGAAATGGCAGTCAAACATGGCTACCCGCACTTTATGCTAAAGGAGATTCATGAGCAACCTGCAACCCTCCGCAATACACTGCGTATGCAGGAGCACTACCTTGACTTGATCTCAACTTTTCTTGATCGTGCTCAGGAAGTTTTCTTGATAGCTTGCGGCACATCCTATCACGCTTGCTTGGCCGCGTCTTACATGTTCTCAAAGCTCGCGTTCTTACCCACATATCCCGTCTACGCCTCAGAGTTTATAGAGCAACACGGCAAATCAGTCAACATAGACAGCACCATTCTGGCAGTAAGCCAATCAGGCGAAACGGCTGATACGCTGGCAGCGGTCACATGCGCGCAACAGCGAGCCGCAACGATACTTAGCCTGACCAATGTAATCGGCTCAACTTTGACGCGGGTTTCCCGGGTTTACGTAAGTCAACAGTCGGGTCCCGAAATCGGAGTGGCAGCCACAAAAACTTTCACTTCGCAGCTTTCCGTTCTCGCGCAACTGGCGCTTAGGTTGGCAAAGAAGCGAGGTAAAATTTCGCAGGATGAGATGGATTACATTGGGGAGAGACTGGAGAAGCTGCCAGACATCGTTGAGACCATAATTCAAACGCAGGAGGAAAAAGTCAAGCAAATCGCCAAGAAATACAAGGACGCCAAAATGTTCTTCTTCTTGGGGCGAGGAATAAGCACCGCCACAGCTTATGAAGGGCGGCTCAAACTGATGGAGATAGCCTACACTCCATCCATAGCCTTTCCAGCAGGAGAAAGCAAACACGGTCCAATCAGCCTGATTGAACAGAGTTTCCCAGTAGTGTTCATCTGCGCCAAGGACGGAACCTACAAGACTTTAATCAGCAACATAATGGAAATGAAAGCCAGAGGCGCCACAATAATCGCCATAATAGAGGAAGACGATGAAGAAATTAAGGCGCTGGCGGACGATTACGTTGAAGTGCCAAAAGGAATACCCGAAGTTCTGTCGCCCATACCCTTTGCAATACCTTTGCAGCTTCTGGCTTACTACATGACCCTCGAGAAGGGACAGAACCCAGACAAACCAAGGAACCTAGCCAAATCTGTCACCGTAAAATAACTTAAAGGCTTTCGCATCTTGGCGAACGTGAGTCTTGCCTGAATAAAAAGCTACAATACCACAGCTTAATGTTTACGTTTCTTGAAGTAAACCAGCAAAACAGCACATTTGCACCTAAAGCCAATCAACGCAGAAACCAGTAGAGGGTCTATCCACGGCGCTCTCCAAACTATTTATAGTTTATATAAGGGGGCTATAGACTTTTCCGAGCACTAGTGCCGCGTAACTTTTCGTCAGATTGAAACTATGTATGAAACAAAAATCGCATAATAGAACAATGAAAAACCAGTAAGCTTTAACTTGCATGTGTTACAGGTTTGATCCTAGTCTTAGATGTTTAGGAACTTTCTCAGCCTTTTTGGGTTAAATACAGCGAATCTTGCGTTTTTTAGGTTTCTGCCGATTCTCGGTATTAGTCCTGCCGCATCTGTTCCCAGTTTGCAGGTCAAGGCGTGTTCGAGCAACCCTAAAGGTTCCACGTCGATAACGTCTCGATCCATCTTTGCGCGTTCTAGCGCCATGTTTATCTCATGAAGAGACGAACCCAGAACCAAAAGCCTATCCAGCAGTGATTCTCGCCAAACCGCGTATTTCTTGATTTGCCCACTTGACAGTTCAGCGTCTATGCGGCTTTCCTCCTCGTTCAGACCGAGAATCTTTACGCTTACAGGTAAATCTTCGCAGAGACCGAAAAGCTCAGCTATTTTTCTCAGGGCAACTTTCTTACCATCCACGAGATGAGCCTGTAATCGGCGCAGCGGTATGGTTGCGTAGACGGTTTTCGGCTGGAAAACGCCCACATCTATTGATAGTTCTCCGTCATTTTTTCCAAAATTCTTAATGTAGCCTTTCAACGTTGAAAATTTTCTTACGTTCCCAAAATTGGTTGGGCACAGTCCTATCTCCTTAATCACGTAGTTTGTTGCGATCCCTTCATCTTCCCCTGACAGAGCTAACTGAACCCAACCGTCAGCGACTGTACCCGGAATTTTTGCGTCTACTTCCAGCCCTTTGAACGAAAATTTCAAGGCTCTGTCGACCTGTTTCAATTGGCTATTATTACTAATTTTTGTCAGCAAAGTCAACGCTGTCATGGATTGTCGCCGATTAGACCTGTTATTTCCTCGTAAAGGCTTCGAACTCTCTCAGCCGCTTCGCATTTCAGTTCGCCACAAAGCTTCTCAATGGTTACGTCTATTGGCACTCGCTTTGAACTTTCAATCAGCTTATCAGCGTACGAAACAACTTTCTCTTCAAGGGTAATTGGAACGTAAACGTCTTTAGGCCATCCTAAGGCTTCCGCTTCACTGGCGGTTATTCCGCCTCCAACGTGCCTTTTTATTATCGAAACCACGGAATCAGGCAAACCTGCCCATTTCGCAATTTCGGCTCCGACAACTGCGTGGTGAACCGTATGAGTCTTTGAACGGCCAATGTCGTGGAGAAGAGCACCTATTTCCACAAGCTCAAAATCAACTTCCAAGCCTTTCCCTTTGAGCGTCTTTGCAGTCTCTAACGCAAGTTCTGTAACCGCTTTACAATGGGTTATGACTTCCACAGAGCACCCGTTTTCACGGAGAAGATGTAATGCTTGTTCCCTGGATGGAAGCTTTTCACTCACCCAGTTCCTTCCTTAACTGCTCAACCTTCGCCGATAATCTTTGAACAAATTTTTCATTTTCACAATGCGACAAGGGTTTGCCGCAGGTGGAACAATGGAAAACCAGCTCTACGGCTTCTTCAAATGGGACTCGCTTGCATTCGGGTGTGTTGCAATAATAAAAGTCGTGGGTCTTTTCATATTCTAGTCGAACGTTCAGTTTCTCAAGAACCCTGCGTTTTTGGCTTAGAATGAACCCTTCAAGTTGATTTGGCTGGAGTTTCCAGTGGAATATGAACCAGCCAGTTTTGGGGTCACGGGTTCTTCTTAAACTTACAAGAGAATGGTCGTAAAGCTTGTAGAGAATTCTGCGGACTAAATTTAGTCGAATACCAGTTTTGTTAGCGATTTCGTCGTCCGTTATTTCATCTACATTTTTTATAAACTCAATCAGCTTTACCGCTTCTTCCTCGCCCATTGCCGTTGCAACTTTCATCAATGTTGCGTCATCGATAGTTGATAACATGCTTTGTTTCCTTTCAACATAATTAACGTCAACGCTACAATAAAACTCTTATTCACGTTTCAGCCAAAATCAACATTCAACTACCGTTTTCTTGCCTCTTTCTTGAGGCACTATCTTTATTTTCGCTTTTTTAAATCCTCTCGCCAACTCCTTTCCTTCGAAGAACCGGTCCAAAAAGACAGCAAGAGCTGCGCATTCCGAGTGCGGTTGATTTCCGATTGACACGTTAAAGTCAGACACGCCGTCTGAAAAAAACTCTTTAGGAACCTTCTGGCTTCCAACAATCACCAGAACATTTTGTTTCGATTCTCTAATTCTTTGTAGAACGTCGCTTGCTTGTATGTTTTCTCCGTAGGCTGTTAAGTGAACAGTGATTCCGTCTTTGGCTTTCCAGCTTTTCACGGCGCTTTTCCATGCTGTGCCCATTTCAAAAAAGAATTCTCCGCCCCAATTTCCTGTAACCTTTTCCACAGTTTCCTTGATCTTCTTGTCCATTGTATCGGAAAGCACGAATCCTGAAGCGCCTAATGCTCGCGCTGTAAGGGCAACATGGCTTGTGAGTCTTGCGTCTCGTTGCGGTCTGTGTCCCCACCTCAGCACAACAATTTCCTGCATGTTTTTTTCCTTTTTACTGGATCTTGTGGATTGCTCCAAATTTTCCATCTAGTTCTTCAACTCGTTTTCGTACTTTTTCGGTGAAAAGCGGGTTTGCCTCAAAGACGACTTGGACAGAGTTGTTCAGGTACTTTACCTTTTGCACGTTTGCCCTTTCATGAACCCAAGACATGAACGGCATGGTTTCGTTGGTTAAGGGAACAGAAAAAGATGCTTGAACATAATCTTCAAGTTTTTTCAGTATTTCTTGTTTCAGCAGTTCAAGGTTTGTGTGATGAAGTGCCGATATGAGAATTGGATTCTTTGTTTTCGCTTCCAATGCTTCAAGTTTTTGTTTTGTTTCTTCTTCAGTTAACAGGTCAATTTTGTTCAATACAGTTATGAGTGGTATGCCTGATGCTTCTATACGGTCGATTGTTTCCAGGCAGATGCTGTTTTTCTTTTCGATTTTTTCTATGGGTTCGCTTATGTCTAATACCAGTAATATGAGGTCTGAGTATATTGTTTCTTCAAGGGTTGAATGGAACGCTTCTATTAACGTTAAGGGCAAGCGGTCTATGAAGCCAACCGTGTCTGTTAGAAGAAACTTTCTTTTGGAGATTTCCACGAGCCTTGTGGTTGTTGAAAGGGTCGTAAACAGTGCCTTGCCAACTTGTGCTGTTTCTTCCGTTAAGGCGTTAAACAGTGAGCTTTTTCCTGCGCTTGTGTAGCCTGCCAAAGAAATAGCGAAAAACCCTAATGCGGCTCTTCTTTCACGATGCAGAAGCCGTTTCTCTCGGATTTTTCGGAGTTTTCCGCGTATGGTTTGAACTTGCCTGTTTACTGCGTCGTAATAAACGTCTGCTTCGTAAGCTCCGAGTCCCATGAATCCAGGCTGCTCTTTCATCCTTGCTAATCTTACCCTTGCTTTAGCGTGTGCAAGTTCATACTTCAGTGTCGCCAGCTGAATCTGCAGTTTAGCTTCCGTGGTTGTAGCTCTTTTCGTGAAGATTTCAAGTATCAGCTTGAAGCGGTCAATGGCTTCTACACCTGTGGCTTTTGCTATGTTGTAGGATTGAACTGACTTCAGGGGATTGTCAAAGAGAATTTTTTCAGCGCCTGTTTCCTTGACAAGTGCGGCGAGTTCTTCCACTTTTCCAGCGCCTATCTGATAACGGGCATCAGGCGGTCTGAATTGTTCTAGTGATGCGACAACTGTGTATCCTGCGGCTTCCGCGAGTTTTTTGAGTTCTTCCAAACTTGATTTTTCCCTGTTAAGTCGCCGCTGCACTATGATGGCTTTCGTTCTGTGGGCTCCTCCCCGCCTTTCTTGTCTAGCTGTATCAGGTCTCCTAACGTTGTTTCCCGATTTGGCGATTTAGGAAAACCCTGTGAGATTTTTTCTTCTTTTATTGGAACAAGCAGCTTGATTTTCAAAGCATGTTCAAGCTTTGTGACTAGCATGTTGTTAGGCGTCATTTTTCCAGTTTCAAGTTTGCTCAAAACTGACGCCTTTTCGTTTATTTTTTTGCCGAGTTCTTCGTGGGAAAGACCGAGTTTTTCTCGTGCCTGTCGGATTTTCGAGTCGTAACCTTCCACTATTTCTTGAGTGATGTCTACTCTGGCTTTAGCAGGCTTCTTTTTCTGAACAAAAGGAATAGGGGTTAAAGGTTTCTTTGGGGTTCTTTGCCCGAACTCTATCTCTTCTTCTCTGATTATTTTTCCATGTTTTGAACATTCAATGCACACTGTTAGCCTAGCGCCTTCGATTTC